>JBARNL010000354.1:0-8648 GCA_049802955.1 Candidatus Angelobacter sp. | reverse complement strand
CACGGCAATGGATTATCACCTGCTTGGCAGCAAATACCGCATGCTTATGCCCGCACTTTTTGTCCTGGATATCATTTGGGCTTTGTCGCCTCTGCTCATCGCTGACCGGATCGGTCTTGGCTTTGCCCTGGGCGCGTGTGCGGCGCTGGTTTACATGCCATTCGCGCAACGCACATTAATGAAAATGATGCAGAGCGGCCGGTAACGGCGCGTTCGCTTATTCCAGATCGTTCTTGTCTGGGTTGTAATAGAAGCGCGCGCGGATCAAAAGATAATCCCCGGCAAATTGCGTGGGAAGATTGGGCAGCGGGATAGCGTCAGTAATTGCGCCCCAGGCGGCACGGTCCAGCGCGACGTCGCCCGATGTGCCCACCAGTTTCATGCCCATGACTTTACCTTCTTTGGTGATGGCAAATTCAATGACCACTACGCCTTTTTTCATCACTGGCGGCATGGCAGATTCGGGAATCAAGGGGTCCCAATGGGTTTGCACGGTATAGCGCAGGCGCTTCATGTATGGGCCAAAGTCCACGCCCATGGTGTCACTCAATATTTCCAATCCGCCTTTTGTAGCGACGTTGGGTTTTATACCGCTGCCATATTCTCCACCGCCAAATGCCACGGGAGCGTTGCCATGGCCGGCGGCCGCGGAATGGATTGCATCGTTCACTGAAGCGCCGGGGGAAGCTATGGCAAATGGCGATTTCTTAGGCGTTGCCGGAGCAGGCGATTCCATTTGGGCCGTGGCCGGGGGCGTGGGCTGCATCGCAGGAACTGGCGCGGTTGATTGTGCTGTCGCCGGATTTTGCTGCTGCGCCTGCTGGCCTGAAGGCGGCGGAGAAGCTTTCGGCGGTCCCGCTTTGCGCGCATCGATCAGTTTGCGCAGGGTCTCTTTGTCAACAGTAGGAGTTTTCGTCTGCGCGATTCGGTTCTTATCGGAAGTTATATTGGTCTTGGGTGGCTTTACCTTGAGCAGGTCATCAGGTAAGGGGATAAATGTGGTTTCCTGCCTCTGTTTGATGGGAACGATGACTGGCCGATTGAAATTCCATTTCGGCATAAAGATCAGCAAGGCAATGATGACGGCATGGGTAATCAGGGACATCCATGCTGCCTCTCGCCTGCGATAGGTGGAGACAACATCATCTTCTTCCGGCAGATCAGCCGTGAGAAGGTGCAAACGCGTCTCTGCCGCCGTGATCTTCAGCGGCGCTTCTGTTCGCGACTGTTCCCCAGCCGGACGCCCTTTGTCTTCCATTACAGGAATAAACCACCACCAGCCTGCTTGCAGGCGCTGTTGTGTTGTTAGTTACTATTCTCTCATTAGAACGGCGGTTGTGAGATGCTCTTGCGGGCACTAACGTTGAAAAAACGCGATTTCTAATGGAAAACTACTCATTACCAGGGGACGAATCGCCGCACCTTAATACATATTTACAAGAATTTACAGAGAATGGAGTCGTGCGCGTTTTGTATGCTCTTCAATGGCAGAGAGGATGCTCAGAGCAGCCGCCAGCGCGCGACGGCCGTCTTCCAGCGCTACCACTGGCTTGCCGCGCTGACGCACGGCCTGAAGAAATGATTTCAGCTCCGCCCGCAAAGGCTCTTCAGATTCCACCTTGGGTTTGTTTAGGGTTACACCTGGAATCGGAAGAGTGGAGGGCGTTTCCGCAAATGACATTAAATTGTGCAGAGAAAACTTCTCTTCCTGCGTAACACGAATCTGGAAAACGTCCTGCCGCCCATAATCAATGGAGACATACTCCTTGGGCTGAAAGAAGCGCAGCTTGCGCACCCGTTCCGTGCTGATGCGGCTGGCCGTCAGGTTGGCCACGCAGCCGGATTCAAACTCCATGCGCACGTTGGCGATGTCTACTTTTCCCGTGACCACGGGCAGGCCCACCGCGCGTATTTCTTTTACCGGCGATTTCACGAAAGAAAGCACGACATCGATATCGTGAATCATCAGGTCCAGCACCACATCCACATCAAGGCTGCGCGGGCTGAAAACACTGAGACGATGCACCTCAAAAAACATTGGGTGGGTAATCAACGGAATGGTTGCTCTCACCGCTGGATTAAACCGCTCCAAATGGCCAACCTGCGCCACACGCTGGTTGACATTGGCCAGGCTGATCAGCTCGTCGGCTTCAGCCAGGGTGGAAGCCAGCGGTTTTTCGATGAGTACATCAATGCCGGCAGCCATCAAGGCCGCGGACACGGCGCGGTGATGCAGCGTTGGGACCGCCACGGATACTGCTTCCACGCGCCCGAAAAGGTCTTTTACGCCAGACAGCGCGGAGCAGCCAAACTGGCTGGCCACGGCCTGGGCCTGCGCGGCGTCACTATCCACCACGGCAACCAGTTCCACGCCTGCGCCTTGCTTTTGCAGATCATGGTAAACGCGAGCGTGGTTGCGGCCGAAAGAGCCTACACCAACGACTGCCACCCGAATTGGACTTTCGTGAGCCAAACGTTGATTTTCTCAGACAGAAGGCAAAGCGGCAAAGGGTATGATGACGAGGTTCGGAGGAATACCGTATGGGACGCGCCTTTGGTTTTTTGTCATTAATCATCGTAGTGGCTGTTGGGGCCTATATCTACATGCGCCAGACGCAGGGCGTAATGTCGGCCGGCACCGGCAATCCCAAAGCAACGGTGGATTTGATTGGCGTGAGAAATGATTTGCTTGCAATTGCTCAGGCGGAGCGCAGCCATGGGGCAACGCAGGGCAGTTATGTCTCGATTGAGGCGCTGAGATCGCAGGGTGACCTCACCATGACGCGCGATAATCGCGGGCCATACAACTACTCCGCAGAATTCACTGCCTCTTCCTTCCGCATAGTGGCCACCTATTCCGGTGCTGAAGGCTCTGGGATGCCGCAAACCCTAAGCGTCGACCAGACGATGCAGGTAAGCCAGCAATAGCCCGGATACTTAAGCCGCGCGGCGCTGCTGCAATTGCTCGGCTATCTTCTTTAAATCTGCAACAAACTTGCGCATCTCCTCATGGCGGGAGTCGTCATCGGGAGCACGCAGGATCGATGAAGGATGGACGGTCGCCATCACCAGCGGAGCAATGCTCGATTTCACCCACTGTCCGCGCTGCTGGGTTACGCGAAACTGGCTTCCCATGATCCCCTGTGCCGCAGTGGCGCCCAGCAGCACCACCACTTCAGGCTTAACCACTTTGATTTCAGCTTCCAGCCAGGGACGGCAGGCGCTTATTTCCAGGGAATTAGGCTTTTTGTGCAAGCGGCGTTTGCCGCGCGGCTCCCATTTGAAATGCTTCACGATGTTGGTAACGTAAACGTCATTGCGATCGATACCAGCCGCGGCCAAAGCTTTGTCCAGAATGCCGCCTGCCGGTCCTACAAACGGCCGGCCCTGTAAATCTTCCTTATCGCCGGGCTGTTCGCCCACCATCATCACTCGGGCTGTTGCGCTTCCTTCGCCGAAAACAGTTTGCGTTCCCAGCTTCCACAAATCGCACGCCTTGCAGCCAGCAGCCGCGGAGCGCAGAGCAGGCAGCGTGAGTTTGTCCGGGATGGGCGCAGCAGAAATGCGAGATTTTGCCATGCTATTTTTGATGCATCGATGGCAAGACTGGGCGGCTTCACTCAAAGTTTCATCGTCCTATAAACTGCCCGGCAAGACTCCTGAAAAGGCAGGCTTCGGCATGAAATTTCATACGGAATATCTCACCTTCAACACGAAGAAGCATCGCGAATACATCCACATTACGCCGCAGGTGGAAAAGATCGTTCATTCCAGCGGCGTTACCAACGGCATGGCACTTGTTTCCGCCATGCATATCACTGCCGGCGTATATGTGAATGACGACGAACGAGGATTGATCCAGGACATCGACAAATGGCTGGAGCAGCTTGCGCCATTCAATGAAGCCTACCTGCACCATGAAACCGGTGAAGACAACGGCGACTCACACCTGAAGGCCTTGCTCATACACCATCAGGTCATTCTTCCGGTGACGAACGGCAGATTGCTGTTAGGAACATGGCAGCGGGTTTTCTATGCTGAGTTCGATGGCCAGCGCTCAAAACGAGTGGTGGTCGCCGTGATGGGAGAGTAATCGAAAAGTGAAATGCATGGCCGTAACTAGGGGATGGCCATTTCCAGCGTGGGGGGCTGTGTTGCCGGCACTTTCAGCAGAATTTCCGAACGTCCATCTGTAAGAGACAGTTCGCCGCCAATGGAATAAACAAGTTCCTGGATGTAGGCAAGTTCTTTGGCGATAACGCCCTTAGCGTCAAGCAGCGCGGGCTGTGCGCCGTCAGCGGGCTTCCATTTCAATTGAATCGCGCAACGGTCGTCAGTGGCCTCCGCCGAAATTGTCAGGACCATGGGCCTGGTATTCCGGCCTACCAGCTTGCTTAAAAAAAACACGATAATATGGCGCAACACCGGGCTGCTGGTGACTTGGATCGCAGAGGACCACCGGCGCTCCACAGTCACTAACCCAGAGTGGAGCAGCACGGCGAAATCACCAAAGAGGTCATTGAGCAGAGTATCAAAAGACGTCCATGGAACGTTGGGCGCTGGAACTTCTCGCACCAGAACCGATATCGCCTTAGCTAAAGAAATGGCGCGGTCCGCCTGCTGCTCAATTGTTTTGAGTTCGGATGGAAGAGGCTGAGACCCATTCTTGTGCATACCCATGAGTTCCAGAAAGCAGCGTATGCTGGTGAGCGGCTGCGCCAAATCGTGCGACACCGAGTGAATCAAGGCCCTGAGCGATGTTTGCTGCATGCTGAGGTCATCAATTGGCCCCGTAAGCGCATCGGGTTGATCATTGAGATCAATACGCGCGGCATCCGATTGAGTTTCTGAAAACTGCGCCGCAGCCTGCGACGGAGCCGGCCTGCCAATTCTATAACCCGCGCCTCTGACGGTATGAATCAGTTTGTCTTCATTGCCAAAATCGATTTTGCGGCGCAAATAGTTCACGTAAACGTCCACCAGATTGCTGTCACTTTCGGATTGCAATCCCCAGGAGTCGCGCAAGAAATCATGGCGCGTCACGGTTTCGCCGGCGTGGCGCATCAGCAGTTGGAGAAGCTCAAATTCCTTGGGGCTCAATTTGACTTCGTGCCTGCCACGATGCACTTTGCGCGACGCCGGATCCAGTTCCAGATTTTCCACTCGCAGCACGTTCAACGCTGGATCGGCCTTTCGGCGCAGCAATGCATTTGTCCGCGCGGCCAGTTCCTGAAAAGAAAATGGCTTGGTGATGTAATCGTCAGCGCCCAGGTTCAGAGATTGGATTCGGTCAGAAACCCGGTTTCGGGCGCTTAGCACCATTACAGGCGTTTCCAGCCCACCGCCTCGCAGCCGTTCCAGCAACTTCAGTCCATCCGTCTGGCCAAAGTTCAAATCAAGGATAATTAATTTGTAATTCTGGCGTTGTAGCTCTGAAATCACGCTATCTTCATTCAGCGCGGTATGGACGGAATGGCCTTCTGATTCAAGCGATTTCGACAAAAATGTTGCCAGGTGAATATCGTCATCGGCAAGAAGTATGGACATAACACTCTACTTTCCAACATCTGGCGGGTAGCAATAGCTTAAGAGCACTAATCTACTAGGTTTTATATATCTACAAACTATTATGACTAGGATGTCACGATTCTAGAACAGAACAAAACTATTATGCTCGAGATTATTGCAATTTTAGAAATTCCTGTCCCATTTTGGGGATGTTTCCGGATGTGATGGCGGGACTGGGCGCAAACGGTTCAAAACGTCCTGTTCCCATGAGCTTCCCCTCGGTGGTACTGGCGGCCAGCCGCTCTTGGGATACGCGGCCGCCCGGCGTTTTTGATACGATAGAGAGTTTGATCCCAGTGAAAGGCAACTACTGTATCAATGGCAGCCAAAGTCTTTAAGAATTTCATCGGCGGCGAATGGGTCGAATCCCGCAGCGGCCAAACGTACGAAAACCTGAACCCAGCTGACACGCGGGACGTGATTGGCGTATTCCAGCGCTCAGATAAGCGCGACGTGGATGATGCCGTTTCCGCGGCCAAGCAGGCTTTCGAGCGCTGGCGACTGGTTCCCGCACCCAAGCGCGCCGAAATCATCTATCGCGCTGGAGAAATCCTGCTGGAACGCAAAGAAGAGTACGCCCGCCTAATGACCCGGGAAATGGGCAAGGTGTTGAAAGAAACTCGCGGCGACGTGCAGGAAGCCGTGGATACGGCGTACTACATGGCCGGCGAAGGCCGGCGGCAGTTTGGCGTTACAGTACCGTCAGAATTGCCGAACAAATTTGCTATGGCCGTGCGCATGCCGTTAGGCGTTTGCGGCATGATCGCGCCGTGGAATTTTCCCATGGCGATCCCCTCATGGAAGCTGCTGCCTGCCCTGGTGTGCGGCAACACGTGTGTGATCAAGCCTGCTGAAGACACTCCGCTTTCAACGCTCAATCTGCTCAAGGCGCTCACTGACGCAGGTCTGCCGAAGGGTGTGGTCAACGTGGTAACAGGATTTGGACCTGAAGTCGGCGCACCAATTGCGGAGCACCTCAATGTCCAGGCGATTTCATTTACAGGATCGAGCGAAGTGGGACGCATTGTGGGTGAAACGGCTGCCCGGAGTTTCAAGCCATGTTCGCTGGAAATGGGCGGCAAGAATGCCATCATTGTTCTGGATGACGCTAACCTTGATCTGGCGATTGAAGGTGTCCTATGGGGCGCGTTCGGCACCACTGGACAGCGTTGCACTGCGGCAAGCCGCGTGATCGTGCAGAAAGGCGTTTACCGCCAGTTTGCGGACAGGCTGATTTATCGCGCGCAGCGGCTCAAAGTGGGCAATGGCCAGGATGAAAGCGTGGAGATGGGGCCACAGATCAACGAACAGCAGGTGGCCACCACGGAAAAGTACGTCCAGATTGGCAAGAATGAAGGCGCAAAACTGGAAGCGGGCGGCAAGGCGTTGAATACAACTGACCACGCTTATGGCTGGTTCTTTGAGCCCACGATCTTTACTGACGTGAATGAAAAGATGCGCGTGGCCCAGGAAGAAATATTTGGGCCGGTGCTCAGCCTGATCCCGGTGGATAACTTCGACAAAGCAATCGAGATCGCCAATGGCGTGCCTTACGGCCTCTCGTCCTCGGTGTACACGCGCGACGTCAATAAGGCTTTCCGCGCCATGCGGGATATTTATGCTGGCATCACCTACGTGAATGCTCCGACTATCGGCGCGGAAGTCCATCTGCCTTTTGGCGGAACCAAGGCAACCGGAAACGGCCATCGCGAAGGCGGCCTCGGGGCGATAGATTTCTACACCCAATGGAAATCATGCTATATCGATTTCTCTGACCGGCTACAGAGGGCCCAGATCGATACCGGGGAATAGGGTATTTTCTCTAAAATCCCGAGCGTAGCGAGGGACCGCTACGATCTGCGAGAAAAAAGCACATTTGTGTTATGGCTAAAGCGGAGTCGTTGCAATAGGGTTCCCTCATCCCTGCTTCAACTCATATAGAAGTTCGAGTGAATTTAGGTCGCGGATTCGGGATTTCAGAAAAAGCGCCAGCTTATAATGAGTCGCAGGACTCCCGCCTATTCTCTAAATACGCGAGAGCTGTTTTGTGCCCGAACAGAAGCCGGATAAAAGCAACCGTTCCCTCCCTTTGACGCAGCGGCGCGCCCTGCTGATCCCGCTGGCGCTGGGCATCGTCCTGCTTTTTGGAGTCGTCTTTTCACAACAGGCTTTCAACCTGAAGCAGTTGCGGCCAGATTCCGCCGGACAAACTCTGGGATTGGTGGCGCTCTCAGCGCTGGTTTTTTTGCTGCTGGTGGTGCTCACCTTCGTCCTGTTTCGCAACCTGCTCAAACTCTATGCCGAGCGGCGGCTGGGCGTGCTGGGTTCGCGGTTCCGCACGCGCATGATGGTTGGCGCTCTGGTCCTCTCGTTCGCGCCCGCGATCGTGATGTTCATGTTCTCTTACGGCCTGATGAACCGGTCCATCGACAAATGGTTTTCCAGTCCGGTAAACGCGCTGCATCAAGGCTCCGGTCGAGTGGCCGCTCTGCTCACCGCCTCAACAGGAGACAGTGCCCGCCATACCGCCATGGATATTGCTGAGTCACCGGAAATTCAACATGCGTTTGAAACCGCCAATTATGCCGGCGTGCTGCATGAATTTCGCAGCCACCAGAACACGCTGCAAAATGGTTTCGCCATGGCGATTCGGGACGATACGGCCGTGGCATGTTGTAACCTGCCGCGGCCGTGGCCAGTGCTTCGCCAATCGCTTCCCGACCTGAAGAAGCTGCAGCAGTCTCCGGAAAAATGGGTTTATCACAATGCGGAATACCTTGTGGCCATGGCGCCGACGGCTAAATCCGGTGCGATTTTAATTGGGCTGCCGCTGCCCAAGGATTTCACTCCAACCCTGGAGCAGATCAACCAGGACCAGCACGACTATGAAACCCTGGGCCACGAAGCCAAGCGCATTCGCGGCCTGTACATGCTGCTGCTGACCATGCTGACTGTGCTGGTTCTGTTTGTGGCGACATGGTCTTCGCTCTTCGTCGCCAAGCTGGTCACCCGTCCGGTGGAAGCGCTGGCCGTGGCGACGCGCGAGATATCGCTGGGACACCTGGGGCACCGGGTTGAGG
>JBARNL010000353.1:0-10598 GCA_049802955.1 Candidatus Angelobacter sp. | reverse complement strand
CGATGATGCTGCCTTTAAAAGGCTCTGGTCAGGTACAATTCGCTATTATCTGGTGGTTGACAGCAGCGGGCTCGCTCGTCTGAGCGCCCTGGCCGGCCCCGCGCGTTTTCACCAGGTTGCCGAAAGTGGCGGCAAATTTCTTTTTACCAATGGCCTTTCCGGCGAAACTGCGGATGGCTCCAACATGGAGAACAAACCCGCGCTATGGTAATCCTTGCAACGGCTCTGGCAGTCCTGCTTACCGGTTCGCTCATTTACTGCGTCATGATTGTTGTTGCCACACGGCGGTTTTTGTCGGCTACTCTGCCTGCCGCAGGAAACAAACCTGCTATCAGTGTTCTTAAGCCGCTCTGCGGCCATGACGACGGCCTGGAAGAAAATCTGCGCAGTTTCATGGTGCAGGATTATCCGGAATATGAAGTTCTGTTCGGCGTCCATCGCCTGGACGATGCGGCCGTGGCGGTGGCAGAAAAAATTATCGGCGAGTTTAGCGGACGAATGAGCGCGCGGCTGATCATCACCGGAGAGCCTCCAATTCCCAATGCCAAAGCCTTCAGCCTGAACCGCATGGTGCGCGAAGCCCATTACGACGTGCTGGTGATGAGTGACAGCGATGTACGCGTAACGCCGAGCCTGCTCTCTCATCTGGCACGGGAGCTTCAGGACAACCACGTTGCATTGATTAGCTGCCCCTATCGCGCGGTTCCGGGCAAAAGCCTGTGGTCGCGGCTGGAAGCTATTGGCATGAACACGGAACTTCTGGGCGGTGTCATGGTCGCACGAATGATTGAGGGCATGCGCTTCGCGCTGGGCTGCACCATAGCTGTCCGCCGCAACGTACTTGAGGATATGGGTGGATTCAGTTATTTACAGGAGTTTCTGGCGGAAGATTTTGTAATTGGACATCGCGCCGCCGAACTTGGTCATGGTGTGTTGTTTTCGTCTTATGTGATTGAGCATCGCATTGGAAGCCAGAACATGATGCACAACCTGGGCCACCGTATGCGCTGGGCGCGCAGCACGCGCCGCTCGCGTCCGCTAGGTTATTGGGGACAGATTTTCACCTATCCGCTGCCGCTTGCTCTCGTTTTTTGCGCCGCATACCCCGCGGCGTGGCCCGTGTTGCTCCTGACTGTAATTTTGCGCGGAAGCGCGGCGCTTGCCACTGCGCGCAACATTGTTCATGATCCCATCACGCAAAAACAATGGTGGTTGCTGCCGGTTCAGGATGTAATTGGTTTCGTTATCTGGATTAGCGGCTTTGTGGGCGATAAGATCGTCTGGCGCAACCGAAAATGCACCGTCTTGCGCGATGGCCGTCTGCACGTGAATCCCTAATTTGTCTCCTAAGCAAAAGAAAACCCCCGCGCCATGCGCAGGGGCCAGTCTACGCGCGCTTCTCTCTTTACTTGCTGGTTGTCGAGCAGGAGCTCGAAATCATTTTTACTTTCTTTACCGTAAACGTTGGTTGAGATCCGGAGGAGGAGCCTGCTCCGGTGGCACTGGATCCGCTGGAGCTGGGAGAAGTGCCCATGCTGCCACTGCTGGAGTTAGAAGCTGAACTGCTATTGTCCGTTCCCGTAACCCGGATCTGATGACCAACGTGGTCACTCAGTTTTGAGGTATCGCCGGAAAGCTGATACGTCTTGCCGGATTGGTCTGTCAGGGTCCAGTTGCCGGCGGAGCCACTCAGGCAGCCCTCAATGGAATTGTTGTTGGTTGAGGTCTCAGTGGTTTGGGTCGTGGTTGTCTGGGTGGTTGAACTGGTATCCGGAGTCGTCGACTGTTGGCTAGGAGATGTGGACGACGGCGATGTGGACGATGGAGAAGTTGACGATGGAGAAGTTGACTGTTGCGAACTTGTGTCCGGTGTTGTTGATGGCGACGAGCTGCTTGGCGAAGTTTGCGCCACAGCCCAAACCGCAGACAACAACAGAATTGCTGTGATCAAAGATGTCTTTCTCATGTACATTCCTCCTGGTTTATTCGGGCCTACCTGACTCTGGCCTTGAGAAGAGTGGAAGCAGCGCTAAGGACTTAGATCACCTGCGCACTCGCGGGTTTGCCTCATGTGGCATTCAGGAAGAAAAAGAAACGAGAGCTGTGGAATGTTGAGATAGTTGAGATAATTGTTCCGCATTTCTGCTTCGGACCGGTGCCCTAGTTCGGTAGAACTAAGTGTTCATGTAATTTGGTTTGCGCAACGCCATAGACTTACAGGTTTGCCACACTGTGGTTGCGTCCCACGAGAAAATACCAAGATCCTAGGTGAATTTAGGATTGTCTCTGGGAGTGCGAAAGTAGCTATTTTTTGCCTTGAGAATATGCCATGCCGCTCTGGTTCTGGGCAGAGACGGCCGAGTCGCCCTTTTCCAGTAACTGGTAGGCTTCAGAAATGGTCATATTATCGCTGATACGGTGAAAATCGGTCACGCGCTGAAGTTGTCTAACGCTGATGCTCTTGAAGATCACCGCATGGCCGGACATTCTTACATCGAGAAAAACCCATTCCCAATGATCGTCTCCGACCCGGCTTTGAACGACGGAAAAAGTCCCGCCCTTATTCAGCCGGCCGAGCAGGCCCCAGCCAAAGGTCACATCTTCAAACAATGAGCCATTCAGCCGCGACATGTGAAGTGCGGCCCGGTCAATCCACATTGTCCCGCTCAGCGAACGGAAGACCTGCAATTCCCTTGTAGGCGCGTTATAATGTGGGTTGGGAAAAAATGAGAGCCGGACCTGGCCATTTTCAGAGCCCTCATACTTGAAGATAAAAGCGTCCGGGATTGCTTTAAACATCTGCACTCCCTTTTCTTCATCTTCCTTGGCGCGTTTCTCTCGCTTGGCCCGCTCGCTGGGATCTTCCACCAGCTTTTTCATGCGGAGTTCGTCGGTCGCTCTCTGTTCAGCCGTTAGGGGCTTTCCGTTGATCAAGAGAGTGCGCGCGAGTTGTCCATCTTTGGTGTCGATTACGTCACGGTCTTGCGAGCCTTTGTCGTCTTCTTTATGGATGTGATAGCGCCAGTGCGTATGGTCGGCAGCATCCGCTTCCGTCTGGTGCTTGATCGCTTCCCTCACGAATTGATTTGCGTCCTTCGGAAGCGGAGGCAGAGTGTCCGCGGTCGTCTGTCCATGCAATGCCATGCCCAGGCATGCAAAAAGCAGGAGCATCGCAACACGCCGCAGGAGATTGAAGTGACTCATATATTCAAAAGCTGATACTTCTTTAGACGCTTGAAATCCAGCAGCTAGTTGCATTTTACATTTTACGGAGGTCCCCGGCGATTAAGGAGTAAAGTAAAAAGAGGCAGCTTTGCAGCCGCCCCTTTATTGTCAACCTCTCGGAAAGGCAGTCCCATTGGCTCAGTAGCCGCGACTTTGCGTTCAGAACCGCTGTTCCCCTGGTTTCGGTTCCGCCCGTGCGCCGCGACATTCCGTCCGGTCGACACATAACTTAAAAGCAAACAGACAGCCAAACTGGCCAGAGTTTCAGCGGTTTTTGAAAAGATGCAAGTTATTGAAAAACATGAGCTTGGATATCGGACTCCAAGAGGTAGTGAAATAGTTACTGTTTACTTTATTGTAAACACGTAAAATTGGGCAACAGGATGCCGTGTATGAGCACCGGATTGCCTTTCCGGCGCACACCTAGAGTAACTATTTGAAATCGGAATACAGCAGTAAACTAGCGGTCAAACTCCTGATGGAAATCTGCGACAGGCGTTCCAAGACAAGAGAATTAGTCTCTCTGAAGAGAGCGATAACTCGAAAGAAAAGGTGCCGAAAATGTGGAAACCGCGTCCTGAAGATAATAAGCCTATGAACATGAATCCGACCCAGCCTGCGCAACCTGTACCCCCGCCAGCTGCTGTCGCCGCGCCCAGTATTCCCACCCAGCATAAACAAACGCCGAAAGCCAGTGAGCCGCACCGCGCGGACGTAGGCCACATCGGCAAGTCAGTCCAGATTAAAGGCGAACTCACCGGCAGTGAGGACCTTTATCTGGATGGTTCAATTGAAGGCACCGTTGATCTGCGCGACCATAGCCTGATCATCGGCCCGAACGGAAAAATTAAGGCAGGCATTACCGCTCGCGATCTCGTCGTACATGGCAGGGTTGAGGGAAACGTCACCGCTACCGGGCGCGTGGAACTGCGCAAATCCTGCACCCTGATTGGCGATGTCAGCACGCAACGCATCGTAATTGAAGATGGAGCGTTTTTTAAAGGCGCCATCGACATTAAGGAGAAAACCCAACCGGCGGAGACACGCAAGCCCTTGGCTGTTGCAGCCAGCGCAGGTATGAGCGCCGGCAGCGGTTCATCTTCAGGCTCGAGCGCATCGAGCTACAGCGCCAGCTCGGATTCGCAGGGTTCCTTTTTAGATAACAAATAAGGTAGAGTTAAGGGAGCGTGAGCTCCTCCGATAACAATTTAATGCGATGGTTCCGTGGAGCAGGCAGCTCTCAGCCCAAGCCTCAAGAGGGCGGCAAATCTGCACCACGGACCAGGCGCACCTGCATCGGCCTGGGCGAATTCATGCGCAGCCTGAGCGGCAGCGGCGAACAGAAAACCTGCGTCCTTGACCTGGGACCAACCTCACCTACAAACATTGGTTTGCTCACTGGCATGGGCGTACGCGTTTTTAATGAGGACATTCTGCAAGAATCGCAGGATGAAAGTTATTGCGTGAAGCAGGAAGATGGCACGCTTCAGTTTGACGCGACGAAATTCTTTGCGGAAAACCTTGACTATGCTGCTGACCAGTTTGACGCCATCCTGTTCTGGGACGTGGCTGACTACCTCCCTGAAAGCCTGGTAAAGCCCCTTGTTGAGCGTTTACAAGCCATGCTGAAGCCCAAAGGCCACCTGCTGGCCTTCTTTCATACCAAGGAAGCAGGGGCAGAATCTCTTTATTCGCGCCACCATATCGTCCAAAAAGATACTCTCGAGCTTGAGCCTATCCAAGGCTTTAAGCTGCAAAGGATCTTCAATAATCGCCACATTGAAAATTTGTTTAAAGACTTTGCCTCCCGTAAGTTCTTTCTCGGACGGGATAACATTCGCGAAGTGTTGATGGTTCGCTAAAAGTCCCAATCCAGCCGGAAGCTTGTAAAATTTACCCGGCGTACATTGGCGTACTGATGCCTTGGATATCCAAAAGTGGTATCTCGATGCTCATAAACTATATCCAGCTTGGATTTACTCTTAATCCTCTCTCTGTCAGATTTCTCTCAGTCAGCCTCGAAATTAGATTTTGACCATTAAGAATCAACAACTTAATTTAGCTTGCAAAACTTGACGGCTATTTGCGTTCTTTGGGCATCTCGATTGCTGTAGTAACGGTGTCGAGTGATTGACGGTAATCAAAAGGCACCCTGCAGTGGGCCGAAAAACGAGGTAGGTTAAATGTCTAGCAGCGTGAGCGTCATCAGTAATTTTGGAATTCTTGCCGCAAGAGAAAACCGCACCGCTAACGCTAATTATGATGCGATTTACGGTGAGCACTGCCATAGAATTTACTCCCTGGCTTTTTGGATGACCGACAATGAGCTGACCGCTGAACAGCTCTCCGCCAACACATTCCTGCGTGCCTTCGCATCATCGGCAGAGCCGAAGACCGACCAGATTGACCAGGCATTTCTGGATGAGGTCCGCGACCTCACCATGATCGGTACCCTGACATTGAACAGCAGCGTGTCCGTTGAAACCAAGAGCGTTTGCGGCAATGTGAAGCGGGTGCATCTGGAGCGCGCGGTGGTGGAACTGCCGGCGACCGAAAAAATGATTTTCCTCCTTCATGATGTTGAAGGCTACACCCATGAAAGAATTGCCCGTCTGCTCGGGTTGGATGTAAAAGAATCGCAGTTTGGATTGCACCAGGCTCGTTTGCAAATGCGGGAACTGATTTCGCGTATGTCGTAAAAGCCGTCGATTGTATCTCCTCTCTCCTTACTCTCCAACCCTCCGCTTGTTGCGGAGGGTTTTTTCGCGAGCAGAATGCGTAATCAGAATGCAGCCTTAGACTTCTATGAAGTTTGGGATATTTAGGTATGTTAATTTCTGCAAAAGCTGAAACTTTTTCCCCGATCCTACGTCTATCTTAGTAACAACATACGCAGTACCCCCACGTGGGCGTCGCCCCTATACCGGCGCCCACTTTCTTTTTGTCCCGGGAACTTCCAGTTTTTGTTTTCTAGGATGTTCTTGCTTCCTGGAATTTACGTTTGATTTCTTTTTCTATCTTCCATTCATTTGCTGCTGAGAGCTGCCGGCATCGATCACATTGGAAAACCAGTCGCCAGGTCGGGAACCGTGGTTGAGGTATTTTTAGGGCAACAGAAAGACGCAATCACGGTTCTAATGAACCGGGTAGAAGAGTTTTGGCGGCTTCCATGAACGAGAAAAATAGATTAGAGTTTCAGCCACAGCGCATAACGGAGGGCGGAGCAATGGATTGGAAAAAAACGCTGATGATCGGATCTTTTGCGGCCGGAGCAATTCTGTTCCTGACCGGACGGAGGCCAGCGGGCCTGGCCATCGCCGGGATTGGCGTGGCGACTTTTGCCGCCGAGAACCCGGAAAAATTCGAAGAACTGTGGCATCGCATGCCTGAGTACATTGAAAAGGGCAGCAAATTTATAGACATGGCATCCACCTTCCTGGAGCGTATGGGCCAGGAAAAAAGCGGCTATCGCAACATGCCGGCCGCTGGAGGCAATCGCTTCTAAAGGCTTTGCGCATTCTTTGAGAAAGATTTGGCCGGGTCAGCCCGGCCTTTTACTTTTTAAATGCGGCCGGATGTGTGCTGGCAGCGTTTTTCACAATCTCCAGCGAAATACGTTGGTGCTCGGCTTCATCGATGCGCAGTGCGAAGTTCACGAATGCGCCGTATTTATCCGGCGCAATCACCTGCACCGGGATACGGAAATCCCGGTGAATATCCACCTGATGCGGCAGCCGCACAAAGCGCAACGCGTACTCCCCGAATTCTGTTCTGTCCGTAAAATCCGAGGGCAAGGAATGAACTTCCATCCCGTCCGGCAGATGCAGGTGGAACACGGAGCTTTCAAAAAATAATGAGTCAATCAAGAGCGGAAACTTGCGTGTCGCGGTCTTCGCATACAAAGCCGCCAGACCGAGCGCCGGAGCCAGTTGATTGATTTCCGCTGCGCGGCTCTGCCAGCCGATAAATTGTGGGACCGTACAGCGGACGGAAAGCTTCAGCGGCTGCTCGGGATCGTTTTCATGTGTTGCGACTCCGGTAACCGAAGCCGCACCCGGAAAGATTCGCATGGCCAGCTGCTCGAAAAATGCCTGTCGCTCTCGTTCACCAGCACTGCGGAGCATGTTGCGTACTTCCGGCGCTCGCACGGAGCCCAGTTGGACATGGATGCTGGCCACGAGGTCTCCTTCAGAAAATGAAAGATCTGCTTCCGCCAGGCTTTTTTCACCCGCCAATCGCGGATTCAACGCCACGATCTCCGTTTTTTTCTCTTCTTACGCGAGCAGGGGAATTAGATTCGCCTCGCGCGTATCGAGCGAGGGCGATATGGCCCCGAAAGGAAGGTCATCGGATTCCGGGTCAACATCTGTGGGTTCGCCGTTTGGGAACCAGAACCGCACCAGCGGTTCGGTGTAGCAGGATGGTTCCTTGCCGCAGTTCTGGTCGATCCTTCGTGCCAGCAGCAGTTCCGCTTTCACCCCAACAGCTCGCGCCAGCGCCAGCAGGGCCATGCTTCGGCTGCCCTGACCGTTAGCCAACGTGTCCTCTGCAGGACTTGCAGCCCAGTCTGGACCGGTGGAATCGATTTTGCTAGTTACAAACCGGTACAAGCCGTTTGCTTTCTCAACATCTCCACCAGCTTCCGAGAGATAAAGTTCCGCCGCTGCTTCATTCACATGAAGCCCCGCTCGCGATGCGTCAATCAACTGATCTCGCACCCTGGCGCCGGTTTTTTCCGCCGAAGCAACAGTGACGGTGGGAAGCAGATTGACAGCCGGCAGAAATGATTCTGCAATGGTCTGGGCAATGTTGTCGCGCTCCCAGATCCGGATCACCATATCCTTGTTTTCTCCCACCAGAGGCAGCGGAGAACCAGCTTGCTCACGGACACGGATGGGCGCTTCTGCGGGGCTTAACAGAACCATGCGGGCATGAAGTATCGGCGCGGCGAACGATCCGAAAGTATGAGCGCCGGCGCTTTCCGGCATCTGGTCCAGTTCCGCATAATGCAGCACATACTCTTCTTCGATTGCGTCGTCCGGCTCCAGCGCTGGCATGGAAATAGTGGCTTTCTGCTGCGCCAGTTCGGGTTCAATGATCTCTCCATTGGCTTTGATGGTGCGTAGCTCCAGCAAATCAGCCCCGCGAGGCAGCGTGACCTCTCCATAGCGGCTGATGCCTTCTTTGTTGAGCGGGCGAGTTATGCGATGCACGTACACTGAAACGGGACCGTCGCGGCGGGTGCGGACTACTTTGTCGGAAAGCAGAATCACCGCCTCGCCTCCGGAAAAGCTTCTTTGGGCCGATTTGCGCACCAGCTCAATGCCATCGCGCCGGTACGGAACATAGAATTCGCCGCCGTCGGCGAAACCTTCGGCGCGTTCGCTCCTGCTATCCTGGGCCACTCCCGTACCTTTGACCATAGGCACGTAGTCACGGGCATTTGCGGCGATGTCACGCAATTGTCTTGCCTGAAGCTTTGCCGCGCTGACCTGATTGTCCAAAAGGAGTTGCCCCACCAAGAACCGCCGGGCTGCCCGGTGAAGAGGATTCCGGCTAACCAACTGCTGGAGGTATGCTGCGGCGGCGCTATGACGGCCTGACTCCGCCAGCACCCGCGCATATTGCAACGACTCCGGCGCGCAAGATGCCATTTGCTGTTCTACCTTCTGGGCTTTGTCCTGCTGCGCTGCTGCATTGTAGAACTTTACGGCTTCCGCCAGCCGCGTGCAGGAAGGATGTGATTCCAGCAAACGCGCGAGCAACACCGGCCCATCCACCTGATTGCGGCGTGAAAGGTTGAAGGCCAATTGCAATGCCATTTCTGACTGAGGGCGCTCTGCCAAAATGCTCATCACATCCGCGCGTGTGGCTTCAGGTTGGCCACGTTCTATGGCGCTTTCGGCCAATTTCAGCCGCGCCAGCAACGCTGAGGGTTGCGCCGTGGCAACCTCCTTCCACGCAGCATCGCTTCGCGGTGAATGCTGCTCGGCTGCGGAATAGAGCAGCGCCTGAAGATACTTGCGATAGCCGCTACCGCGAAGCGCGTCCGCGCGGAGCAGAGTTGCCACTTCGGCAAAATCGCCGCGGAAGTAAGCAGCCATTGCTTGTATGTATGGTTCTAGTCCCGCAGGCAGCGCAATCTTTTTTTGTGGCAACACTTCAAATTGCGGATGCAGTGCGACGCTTAACGGAGCAGCGTCCGGCGAAAACTTGAGCAGGATGCGATGACTGCCGGCCGCGAGCGGCAATGAACTTGAGTCCCGACTTGGGGCTGATGTGTAACGGGCGTCGTGGAGTAAGGCCGATTTACCGTCGACGAAGATTTCGTATGTTCCCGAACTCAGCACGTCCAGCCATGAAACGGTCGCGGCGGCCACATCGATTTCACTGGCGGCATAAATGATGCCAGAGGAAGGGAGATATTCCGGCAGGGAGATCATGCCATCGCGAAACCAGAAACGCTCCGGCACAATTGCGCGCGAAAAATCCGGCTTCGCAGTGGCGGACGTTTGGTGTGCATTTTTTGAGCCGAAATCGGAATCCTGACCGGCTGAATATCGCTCACGGAATAACCGTTCGGTTTCCGGCGGCCATCGGCGTTCAAAATCAACGTTGTTATAGCGCCCAAAGGGTCCAGCAATACGCCAGTGCGTGAGCAATCCGCTGGAATGAGCTGCCATGTCCAGGTCAATGTCCGCCCCATCGGCAGCCGCCGCTGCCAGCGCCAGCCTCAGGTTGAAGGTGCAGCCGTTCTGGATTGCCGCCGTTGACTTTATCCGGTGAAGCGCCGCGTTAAATATCCAGCTATTCGCAGCGTGTTCCAGTACCCGGTTTGAGGCCAGCTCTTGTACCTCCGGAGCTGCATGCAGGGCACAAAGCCGCAGGGCCGAATCCAATACCATTGCAGGCTGCTCCTGCAGTTCGGCTGTTTCCATTCGGACAAAAAGCGCCAGAGTATCTTTGGGCGCTCGATGCAGACGCAGGTCTGCGGCATCGGCTGCCGCCGGAAGATTGAAGTCAGAAAATTCCTGGAGTAGGGAACCATCGCTTTTGCCGGAGCGAAGCGCTTGGCTTGTTTGGGAGAATCCCGCGCCGACGCTCAACCATAAGGAAGCTACAAGAAGAGCGCGGGCCGTAAATCTCATTGTGGCAGGCTCAAAGTGATTTCGTTGCGGAAGCTGCGTTCCACCTGGGAACAGAACTGGCGGAATGCCGGGTACTCCTGCGCACTGACGCGTGTTTTTTCAAACTGCACATGGCTCTGTACGATTACTTCGCCCGCGGATTTCTTGTAATGCAGCCGCAGTGAACCAAAAGCGCCGGCGATGTTCTGATCGTGCGGCAGTGAAGTTATCTCCGCCCCTTCCGGC
>JBARNL010000352.1:0-3080 GCA_049802955.1 Candidatus Angelobacter sp. | reverse complement strand
CCATCATCGGCGTGCTGCCCCAGGATTTCGAATTTGCACTCGGTGATGATCCGGAGTTCTGGGCAGCCCTCCAGCCGGTCAACAGCTGCGAGAAGCTGCGAGATTGTCACAATCTCTTTGCAGTCGGGCGTCTGAAAGACGGGGTCTCAGTTCAGACGGCTTTGGCCAACGCCCAGGCGATTGCTCGACAGCTGGAATTACAGTATCCGGACTCCAACCGCGACCGTGGGGCAAGCGTTATGCCATTGTCGGATGCAATTGTTGGGGAGATTCGCCCCATCCTGTTGTTATTGCTTGGTGGTGCTGGACTTCTGCTGCTGATCGCCTGCGTGAACATATCGAGCCTGCTGGTAGTGCGCTCTGAAAGCCGCAAGCGTGAAATCGCGGTGCGCGGTGCGCTGGGCGCTTCTCTTGCCCGGCTCGCCTGCCAGTTCGTGGCGGAGGGCGCGGTGCTTGTTGCCGGCGGTTTGCTGGCTGGCTTGGCGCTGGCGGATGTACTCATGCAGATTCTGCGTCGGCTCATCTCAGCGCAGATGATGGCCGCCATGCCCTATCTTCGGGGACTGGGCGTAAACACCCACGTGTTGCTGTTCGCGTCGATTCTGGGTCTGCTCGCCTTGATATTGTTCTCGGTCACGTTGATTTTCCATCTATTGTCTTCTGACATGCGCGACGGCCTGGCCGAGGGAGGCCGCAGTTCGACGGGGACCCTCTGGCGACGGATAGGAGGGCGCCTCGTGGTGATTGAACTCGCAACCACAATGGTGCTGCTGACGGGAGCCGGTTTGCTGGGTAAGAGCCTTTATCGGCTCTTGCATGTGGACGTAGGATTTCCGGCTGATCACCTGGCCACCCTCTCCGTTCGATTGTCGGATGCGGCATTTCCTAAAGAGGTGCAAAAGGTCGACTTTACCCGGCGGCTGATAGATCGCGTCGAGGGTTTGCCGGCAGTACGCGCCGCGGCCGTCACCAGCCGGTTGCCGGTAACGTGCGGGTGCAATTCAGACTGGGTAAGAATTGTAGGCAGACCGTACAACGGCATTCACATTACGGTCAATGAGCGCGAGGTGAGCGCTGGATTCTTCCGCACGCTTCATGCGAAGCTACTGGCAGGCCGCTACTTTACAGATGCCGAGGACGCGTCGAAGCCCAACGTGGTGGTCATTAACCATACCCTTGCCCGAAAGTATTTTCCGCAGGAGGACCCTGTCGGAAAACAAATTGGCGACCCCACACTGAGTCCATCGTCAATTAAACAAATCGTCGGAGTGGTGGAGGATTTCAGGGATGGGGCGCTTGATGAAGAGCAAGGGCCAACAGTTTATTATCCTTTCAACCAGAACCCAAGTCCAAATTTTTCCCTAATGGTCCGCACGTCTCAGGACGAGCGGACGATCCTGCCGGCGGTTGCAACCACGATCCGTGAGTTGAACCGTGACGTGGGAATCGAGCAGGGGTCGACCATGAATGAGCAAATCAATAGCTCACAGGTAGCATACTTTCACCGCTCCACGGCGTACCTGGTTGGAGGTTTCGCGGCGTTGGCTTTGGTTCTGAGCACTGTTGGTCTCTACGGCGTCATTGCATACTCCATGAGCCGACGGACGCGGGAGATCGGTGTCCGCATGGCATTGGGGGCGCAGCGATGGTCGATTCACCGGATGGTTTTTCGAGAGGCCGGTTGGCTGGCTGCAATTGGAATCGCAATTGGATCGGTTTGCTCAGCGGCCACAAGCACGCTGATGCGGGGGCTTTTGTTCGGAGTGCAAGCATGGGATTTTTCAACGTTGGCGGTTGTTGCCACCGTGCTTGTCGTTTCGGCCCTAGTTGCCAGCTATGTTCCCGCACATCGCGCCGCATCTGTGAATCCTGTAGAGGCCCTGCACGCCGATTAGCCTGGCCATTAAGGACCGCCGATCCCTACTTGTGCCAGTTGCCGAGCCGCAAATCGAGTCGCAGCCGGCTGCTTACACACACGCAGCAGAAAACGTCCTCCGAAACGGGCTTCTGAAAAGTAGCAAGAAGTAATATGTGTCGGGTCTAAGCCCAATTGAATCCCGAGAGAGCCCTTTCATGGATGGCTCTAGATCAGACCCGACTGTAGACGATTTTGTAGCTGTCAAAGCCTCAAAGAGCCACAAAGTTCAACGGACTTCAACGAGTGGCTTGCAACAGGTTCAATATCAACCAGATACAAACCTCAAATTTCAACAGGTTGCAATAGAGTCTGGAATCTGGTTCGGGACCAGGGGGTCGGAGGTTCAAATCCTCTCTCCCCGACCAATTATTTTCTTTTGTACAAACAAACTTCATTGCGGGCAGCGGTTTGATGTGCCGACCCACAAAGCAGCCCGAGGCAATGCGACGAAGCGAAGCGGAGTCGCGCGAATAAAAGATTTGCCCGGGGCGTGATGCCAGTGCGCAGTTTGGTAGGGGTGAGTCTGCCCGTCCCGACCAATTAAACCCAGATATCATCGAGAACCCAAAATTGAGAATCCCAGCCGTCGCTGGCTTCACAAATCCATAGGGCTCCAAGACTTTACTGCTCCTCGTCCGTCTAATTTGAATCGGCGACGCCGCCGCTTTAATCCAATCGTAGGGCACCTCGGAAATCAGGTAACATTAAACTATCGATGATGATGCTAAAGAAGTTAGCTCTACAAACGGCCGCTCTTTCTGCGCTGGCTTGCCTGCTTGCGGGCTGCGGCGGCGGCGCCAAAGCCGGAACTCCAACCGGACCGCAGGCTTTCCCGGTAAAAGTGATGACAGCGCAGGCAGAAACGGTCCCGCTATCTACCGATTATCTGGCCACGCTCCGTTCACGCAATACCGCCACGCTGCAGCCGCTGGTGGAAGGCGATATCACCAAAATATTCGTGAATTCCGGCGACCGAGTGCAGGCAGGCGCGCCCGTTCTTGAAATTGACCCGCGCAAACAGGAAGCCACGGTCAATAACCAGGAAGCGGGGCTGAAATCCAAGCAGGCTGTAATGCAGCAGGCTGCCATTGACCTTGATCGCAAGAAAAAGCTTTATGCCGCCGGAGTGCTGGCCAAAGCTGACCTGGACACGGCGCAGAAC
>JBARNL010000351.1:0-4825 GCA_049802955.1 Candidatus Angelobacter sp. | reverse complement strand
GCGCCGCGCCTCTCTCTTTTCTGGCTCATACCCTCCCCCAGGGACTTGCCGAAAGTGTGCTTTTACTGCAATGCCATGTAGGATCCGGCAACGTTATTGGGGGAAACGCCGAGCTTGGCACAACCTGCCAAGACTTCAGGCACAGCCAAAACTGTGGTCGAAGAGTTGAAACGGACCACCGCATCCGGGTTGGAGCAGAAGTTCTTGCTGCCCGTGGAATTGCCAAGCGGGCCAGCGCTGGTGGTGTAATCGGCGACCGGGGGGCCAACGACGGCAGCTGTCAGGAAATAGTTATATCCGCCCTTGGGACAAGGGTTGTTAGCGGCGCAACCGAGAACGTTATCAACCAGGCAAGAGGCGGCAGCCGTGGGGGCTACGCAACCTGCGGCATCAGGGCCAAGCTTTGTAAAATTATCGGCATAGCCAAATGAGACGTAGGTTGTTGAATATGTCACTTCGGCTGTGTTGATGGTACGGATAGTGGCGGCCGCAGCCGAGTCATTGGCTGAAATGCGGGCGCGCAGCAAGTTCGGAATGGCGATGGCGGCAATGATCAGGATGATCGCGACCACAATCAGCAACTCGATTAATGAAAAACCCTTTTGTTTGCGCATTTTTAAATCTCCTCTAAGATAAGCAATCGCCGACTGGAACAATGCAGTTTCGGCAGCCCTAAGGACAGATGCCACTGTTCAAGTATGCACCTTGAGTGCCATCTCAGACTTTCCCCAGTAGATAATAAACCATTGGTCTCGATGCGACCTAAGTGGCTGATAAGAATTAAGTTTAAATAAAAAAATCGACAATCGCAAACCGTAAAAAAATGTAAGAAAAGTTCGCTCTGCGACACTTTTTGTCATTCCTCCGGTGCCATTTCCTGTCAGCCCCACGCAACATGGATAATTAAACTAAAAAAAGACGCGGCTCACGCCGCGCCTCTCTTTTCTGGCTCATACCCTCCCCCAGGTACTTGCCGAAAGTGTGCTCTTACTGCAATGCCATGTAGGATCCGGCAGTGTTATTGGGGGAAACGCCGAGTTTGGCGCAACCTGCCAAGACTTCAGGCGCAGCCAAAACTGTGGTCGAAGAGTTGAAACGGACCACCGCGTCCGGGTTGGAGCAGAAATTTTTGCTGCCCGTGGAATTCCCAAGCGGGCCAGCGCTGGTGGTGTACTCGGCGACCGGCGGGCCAACGACGGCAGCTGTCAGGAAATAGTTATATCCGCCTTTAGGGCATTTGTTACCGGCGGCGCAGCCAAGAACGTTGTCCACCAGGCAAGAGGTGGCAGCCGTGGGGGCTACGCAACCTGCGGCATCAGGGCCAAGCTTTACGAAGTTATCGGCATAGCCAAAAGAGACGTAGGTGGTTGAATATGTCACTTCGGCTGTGTTGATGGTACGAATAGTGGCGGCCGCAGCCGAGTCATTGGCTGAAATACGGGCGCGCAGCAGGTTCGGAATGGCGATGGCGGCAATGATCAGGATGATCGCAACCACGATCAGCAGTTCGATTAATGAAAAACCCTTTTGTTTGCGCATTTTTTAAATCTCTCTTCCTTCTGGAATTCGGTTTTCGTCTCTAAATTTGCGAGCGTTTCACCTGGCAAATTGAACCGGCGAATTTGCTAGTTCTATATGCAGGTCGCTGGCCAACCGGCACGAATTTTGAGGTAGTCTCTTTAACGCACTGATACTTATAGCCTTGGCGGAATAATGTAAACAAATGTTAAGAGCGCGAATATCTTTGATTTTAACAGAAAATGACAAAAAGTGTCACTGGCAATCACAAAGAACGGCATGGAAGGGGTGACTCTCGATGATCGGGCGTTTCGCTCAGACGATGATAAGTCCCGAATCCGCCATCAGCTCGGGTTCGGCCGCGCCAATGACGTGCGTCGAACAGCTGCGTCGAACAGCTTCAGTGCGATTCAGCCGAACCTGCCTTCGTCAACAGATGACGGTTTCAGAATGGCGATCTGTAAGTTGATGGGCGGATGCTTACCTTAAAAATCCCATACCTGACGCACTCAAGCCAACCGGCCCGCTAAAAAGGAATGTCCTCGTCGGTAATCTCGGCTGATGCCGGCGCATGTTCTTCGGAATGTGAGCTTCGCTGGTCAAATGACGCGGCTGCGCCTCGGGAGGAACGTGCTTCATGATCGCCGCCACCTTCACCGCGGCCACCCAGCAGCACCAGATCGCTGGCGACGACTTCAGTGCGATACTTCTTCTCGCCGCTCTGCTTATCTTCCCAGCTGGAGGTCTGGAGCCGGCCCTCGATATAGATCTTGGATCCTTTTTTGACATACTCGCCGACGATTTCCGCCAGCCTTTGCCACGCCACAATGTTGTGCCACTCCGTGCGGTCTTGCCATTCGCCGGCTTTATCTTTATAGCGTTCATTGGTTGCCAGGCTGAACTTGGCCACAGGAACGCCGCTGGGTGTGAATTTAACTTCCGGGTCTTTTCCCAGATTTCCCACCAGAATCACTTTGTTTACACTCTTTGCCATAGAAAAATTTTTCCTTTACGAATGTTGGTAACTATACCAGTGGGCCATGATCTCTTTAAAGATGTGCCAAACAAAAAAGCAGGCGGCTATTCTAGATCAAGCTCACGCATGCCCGCCATAAATCAGATAAAGCATGATGTAAACCACCACACCGGTGACTGAGACATAGAGCCAAACCGGAAACGTCCATCGGGAAATTCTGCGGTGGCGGTCAAATCGCGACTTCAAACCATACGTCAGAGACAACACTACCAGCGGAACCACCGCCGCGGCCAGGATCGTGTGCGAAATCAGGATCGCGAAATAGACCGGCCGGATCCATCCCTGACCGGGAAAATGCACGGAACCTACATGGGCGTGATAGTAGAGATAGCTGACCAGGAAGACGCTGGACGTGGCAAAAGCGGCAATCATGCAGGCCCGATGCAGTCTGACCTGCTGGCGCGCGATCAGCGCCCGTCCGGTGGTGATCAACACCGCGCTGGCGCCATTGAGCGTGGCATTCACGGCAGGGAAGAGGCTGTAATCGGTCATGTACTTAGGCCGCCGGGAGCGTGCGCCGGCGATTTGCAACGATAAATCCAGCCATGAACACAATCGCGGCAAACAGCGCCAACACGCCAATGGAAGGCCATAAACTCAGTGTGGTAGTGTGCGTGGTTGCGGGGAAGAGTGTGAGCAGCAGCGCGTCCATACCGTAGGTGAGCGGATTGATGCGCATCAGCCATTGGATCCAGCCCGACGCGCCGCTGACAGGAAACAGAGCGCCGGAGAGCATCCAAAGAGGGATCAGGAAGAGATTGATAATGGCGTGAAAGCCCTGCGACGATTCCATGCGCCACGCGATCACAAATCCCAGCGCGGTAAGCGAAAACGCCACCAGGAAAGTGACCAGCACCACAATCACGAATTGTTCAATGCCAATCTTCAATCCGATGAACGGGGCAAATATCAAAAACAGCAATCCCTGAATGGTGGAAAGCGTCGTACCACCCAGCACTTTGCCCAGCACAATGCCTGATCGATGCACGGGCGCGACCATCACGGAAAGCAGAAAGCCTACATTGCGGTCTTCAATCACGGACATCATGGTGAAAATCGAGGTAAATAGCACGATCATCATCAGCGCGCCGGGAAAGAAGTAATTCAGGAAGTTTCCCGTTCCGGTGGCGCCTTTCTGCAGTGACGTGCCAAAGCCTGCGCCGATCACCACCCAAAACAGCAACGGCGAAACCACCACTCCTACCACGCGCGCGGGCTGGCGATAGAAGCGAACTACCTCGCGCCACCACAGCGTGAAGGCCGGCAGGAGTGGATTCACCCTGGGCAGCGCCAGGCTGCTCAATGCGGCGTTTGCTGGCGTAATTATTTCTGTACCCACTGCGTATTCCCCTTCATCGCGTCACGCTCTTCCTTATTTGATTCCAATTCTTGCCATCCTGGTTCCAATCCGTGCCATCCGTGCTTATCAGTGATAAAGTGTTTTTTTTCGATCTTTCTTCTCTGCGTCTCCGCGCGCTTCCGTCGTGGGCTAGTCTTGCTCTTGCTCCGTCCAGAATCTGTGGCCGGTGCGGCTGATGAAGACATCGTCCAGCGTTGGCTTACTGATGGAAACCGACTGGATCGTGCCCGGCATTGCTTCGGCTACGGCTGTTACAAACTTTAAGCCATCTTTAATTTCCAGCCGGACTTTGCCGTCCAGAGCCGTAGTCGGGATATTAAACCGTTCCCGGATCCGTTGCGCCAGCGCCGTTGGGTCTGCTGCTTCCAGCATTACAACGTCGCCGCCAATCTGGCTCCGCAACTCCGCCGGCGTTCCCAGGCCGACAATCTCGCCCAGGTTCAGGATGGCCAGGCGGTCGCAATGCTCGGCTTCTTCCATCAGGTGCGTGGTTACAATGATGGAAACTTTTTCTCGCGTCCGCAGCTCGTCCAGATAAAGCCACAAATCACGGCGCGCGCCGGGATCAAGTCCAGTAGTGGGTTCGTCCAGCAGCAGCACGCTTGGCCGATGCATGAGCCCCTTAGCCAGCTCCACGCGACGCTGCATTCCGCCAGAAAACGTTTCAACTTTATCCTTGGCACGGTCAGCTAACGCAACACGTTCCAGCATTTCCTGAATGCGTGACTTTAAGGGTGCTCCACGCAGCCCGTAAAGGTGTCCCTGATGCCATAGGTTCTCAGCCGCGGTCAGTTTCAGGTCGACAGATTTGGACTGGAAGACCACGCCAATCCGCCGGCGAACCTCATCAGGTTGCTTTGTTGAGTCAAAACCGGAGACCAGTGCACGTCCGCTCGCCGGCAGCATGAGCG
>JBARNL010000350.1:0-2074 GCA_049802955.1 Candidatus Angelobacter sp. | reverse complement strand
CTTTGGGCGTGGATTCTGAAGGCTGGGACGAAGTTGTCGGCACCGTAGCAGGCGACGACACTGTGCTGATCATTACGCCTGACAATAAAAGGGCCAAAAAATTACAGACGCGCCTTGAGGACATGCGCGCCTGATGCCGCAAACAATCCAGCCCGCGGTTGTTGGCGCAACCGGCTATGCCGGTTTTGAATTGGCGCGCCTTCTCGCCCGCCACCCTTATGCAAACAAGCCGGTGCTCTTCACCCGCAACGGCGAAGCCGGCACAACGGCCAAGCTCGATGAGTTATATCCACACGTCAGCGGCAACGGCGGCTATCCGCTGGAGCCGTTTCGCTGGGAAACTCTGCGCGCCAAAGGCGTGAACGTGCTTTTTCTCGCCACACCGCACGAAGTTTCTCGCGAGTGGGTGCCTGAAGCCGTAGCTCAGGGAGTTCACGTGATCGATCTAAGCGGCGCATGGCGGTTGGAGACACCCGAATATCGCGCGATCTACGACTTCAAGGACGAGAACCCGGCGCTCGCCGACAAAGTCATGGCGCAGGCCGTGTACGGAATCCCCGAGCTGCATCGTAGCCAATTAAAAGACGCTGCGCTGGTGGCCAATGCCGGCTGTTATGCCACGTCCATCATTCTGGCACTCGCGCCGCTGGTTCGCGCAGGACTGGTTGACCTGAATCACGGCGTGGTCTGCGATTCCAAGTCCGGCGTGTCGGGCGCGGGCAAGCAGCCTACGCAGAAAACCCATTTCGTTGAAGTGGCGGAGAACCTCTCCGCCTACTCGGTCTTTAACCATCGCCACACCGGCGAGATTCTGGAGCAGCTTGGCCTTCTGCCGGAGCAACTCATATTCACGCCGCATCTGCTGCCCATCCCGCGCGGCATCCTGTCAACCATCTATGTCCGCTTGAATTCGGTGATGACTGCGGAAGCGATTGAAAGCTGCATGCGGAAGTTCTATGCCGACTCGAGTTTTGTGCGGATCTTCCCTGCCGGCAAGCTACCGCAGATTCAATATTCATTGCACACCAATTATTGTGACGTTGGTTTCACGCTGGCGCCGGACGGCAAGCGGCTGGTTATCGTTTCCTGTCTCGACAATCTGGTAAAAGGCGCAGCGGGACAGGCAGTGCAGAACATGAACGTGATGTTTGGCTGGGATGAAGAGGAGGGCCTGAGATGAAGATTGTGGTCAAGCTCGGCGGCGCAACTCTGGAAGACGCTGCGCTCTTGCAACGCGCGGTGCTGGCGGTGAAACAACTGGCCGCGGAGCACCAAGTTGCCGTGGTCCATGGTGGCGGCGCTGCTCTTACCCGCATGCTGGCCCAGATGGGCAAGCAGAGCGAATTCATTGACGGCCTCCGCGTGACCGACGCCGAGACCCGCGACTTCGCGGTGATGGTCCTGGCCGGACACATGAATAAAAAACTTGTCGCCGCGCTGGGCAGCGTGGGCCAGTCCGCTATGGGACTGTGTGGCGGCGATGGTCACGCATTCCGCGCACGTAAAAAAATGACCAACGGCCGCGATCTCGGATTCGTCGGCGAAATCTGCTCGGTAGATCCGCGCTGGATCGAGATGATCTGGCAGCAGGGCTGCATTCCCGTAATCTCAAGCGTTGCCTTGGGCAGTGACGGCCAATATTACAACATCAATGCCGACCAGATGGCCTCAGCCTGCGCCGTGGCTTGCCACGCCAACGCGCTTATCTTTCTCACCGATGTGCCCGGCGTAAAAGATGCCGATGGTCTTGTAATTCGCTGGCTCAACCTTGCCTCGGCCGCGGCCCTTACACAGAAAGCTGTTATCGCCGGCGGCATGCTGCCCAAGCTGCAAGCCTGCAAAGACGCGCTGCTGCATGGCGTCAACCGTGTGCGCATATTGCCAGCGGCGGAAGTGGAAGCGCTGCCGGAATTTTATTTCGCAAAGATCGACTCAGGGACGGAGGTGCTGGTCGCGTGAACCTGGAGCAGGTAAGCAAACTCGAATCCAAACTGCTGGTCTCCACCTATGACCGCTATCCCGTGCTGCGGCACAAAGGCCGCGGCGTCTACTTGTATGACAACAAGGGCCGCAA
>JBARNL010000349.1:0-2799 GCA_049802955.1 Candidatus Angelobacter sp. | reverse complement strand
GGCCAGGCTGGGACATGCACCCAGCAGCACCGAGCTGCGTAAATCTGCCAACGTTCACAAATACGACGTTAGAAAATATTTTGGCACCCATGCCAAGGCGCTGGATGCCTGCGGGATGCAAGCCGGGGGCGCCGGATATGAAGTAAAGCTGAAAACGCTGTTTTTGGGCTGGGCGGAGGTCGCAAGGGAACTGGGGAAGCCGCCCACGATGGAGGAATATGACAAGCGGAGCAAGAACAGTGTGCGTCCGCTGATACGGCGGGCCGGAAGCTGGACCCGGGTGCCGCTGCTGATGATGGAATTTGCCAAACGCGAAGGGCTGGAAGGAGAGTTTAAAGATGTACTGGACATCATAGCGGCGCATTACCAGCTGGCCAGGGCACGAAATCGGACATCTGGACCAACAAAAGACATGCTTTTGCGACCACGAATTATGGTGGACCAGCCCATGTATGGAGAGCCATTGCTTGATTCTCCGCTGATGTGCGCTCCCATTAACGAGATGGGCGTGGTGCTGCTGTTTGGCGGCATCTGCCGATCACTGGGTTTTTACGTGACCCGCGTGCAATCAGAATTTCCCGACTGCGAAGCGCTACGCCGGGTGGAGCGCGACAGGTGCCAACTATCGAAAATCGAATTTGAATACGAAAGCAGGAATTTTCTCTTCCATGGCCATCCAATTACGGGGTGCAATTTGATTGTGTGCTGGAGCCATAACTGGCCGGATTGTCCGATAGAGGTGCTGGAACTGAAAAGCCTGGTGGGAAAGCTGGGACTGGGACTGGAGCAGAAAGTGATCTTGCCGGAAAACCTTACCACTGATTTACACGGATGACACTGATCTGAACGGAGAAAAAGCTTTTGCCGCAGATTTACGCTGATGAATGCTGATCAGGAACGGCGGGTGAAGTTTGAGGCGGAAAACAATTACAATAGAGGATTCCGCCTCACTCGCCGGGACTGCATAGGGAGCGGTGTCTGTGGAGGACGGGTAACACCTACCACGGAGACACAGAGACACGGAGAAGAGCAACAAATCGGAAGAAAAACTCATCGCGGAGACGCGGAGAAGACAGGGACGGATTTTTAATTTGTGATTTGCGAATTGTGATGTGTGATTTGTGATGTCACCAGTCAAAAATCGCAAATCAAGAATCGCCAATCAGAAATCACCAATTGCAACAATCGGGTAACCATGGCTGTATCTGACAAAGCATTAGAAAAAGTAAAGGTCGCGGAGAGCGAAAGCATCGTAGTGCGCGGGGCGCGAGTCCACAATCTCAAGAACATTGATTTTGATATCCCGCACAACCAGCTCACGGTGGTGACGGGCGTTTCCGGCAGCGGCAAGAGTTCCCTGGCGTTTGACACGATTTATGCCGAGGGCCAGCGGAGATATGTGGAGTCGCTTTCAGCATACGCGCGGCAGTTTCTGGAGCGCATTGAGAAGCCCGACGTTGACCTGATTGATGGCATTGCGCCGGCGATTGCCATACGGCAGAAGAATACGACGCGCAATCCGCGGTCAACGGTGGCCACTGCGACGGAGATTTATGACTACCTGCGGCTGCTCTATGCGCGCGTGGGCCGCACGTTTTGCCGAAACTGCGGACAGGAAGTAAAGAAAGATACCGTGGACGAAGTGGCGCAGACCATTCTTGGTTTGCCGGAAGGCACGCGACTGAATGTGCTCTTCCCTGTTGCGCCCCAGGACGCGCAAAACCGGCGCGCCCCGGGGGCCCCGGTCGCAGAAAAGAAGGTACGAGGAAGAAAGTCTGCGAAAACTGCGGCCGCAGCGGAAACGGTGGTGAACGCGCTGCGCGAGCGCTTGTTTGATCTGCGCAAGAAAGGTTTTGGCAGGCTCTTCCAGAATGGACATATCTTTGAATTCGCGACCCCGGAATCATTGCTGGATATCGATTTCACGCAGCCGGTGTATGTGCTGATTGATCGCATCGTCGTTGCGGCGGATCAGCGGTCGAGAATTGTGGACGCGCTGGAGACTGGATATCGAGAAGCGGGAGAAACGGTGTTTCAATTAGCGCTCCGCGAGCCTTCGGCGCGTCGAGAGGCCGAAGCGCTGGGAGTTGAAAGCGCGAACCGCGAGGCCGCGGGACATCGAGAAGCCGAGGCGATGCGCGATGAGATCGCAAACCGCGAGCCAGCCGGACGTCGAGAAGCAGAGGCGATGCGCGTCGAGACAACCCCGAGCGAAGGAGAGACGCCGCAGCAGTGGCGATTCAGTCATCGCTTCGAATGCAAGAACTGCCACATTAAGTATGAAGAGCCGGAGCCGCCGCTGTTTTCATTTAACAATCCTTTTGGCGCGTGCCCCAGGTGCCAGGGATTTGGCAACACGATAGATTTTGATTTGAACCTGGTGATTCCGGACGTAACGAAGACGCTGGGTGAAGGCGCGATTGAGCCGTTTACCAAGCCGAAGTATCGTCCGTGGCAGGCGGAGTTGCGGAAATTTGCGCGGCAGGCCGGAGTGCCGTTTGATGTGCCGTGGCAGGACTTGACGGCGGACCAGCGGGAGTTGGTGGTTGAAGGCGAAGGCAAATTTCACGGCATACAGGGATTTTTTGCGGCGCTGGAACGCAAAAAATATAAGCTGCATGTGCGCGTGTTTTTGAGCAGGTATCGCGGGTACGCGCAGTGTCCGGAGTGCGGCGGAGGCAGGCTGCGCGCGGACGCGCTGCAAGTGAAGATTGATGGCAGAAATATCCGCGAGTTGACGCAGTTGACGGTGGAAGCCGCAGCAGAGTTTTTTAAGACGTTGAAGCTGTCAGCGGAGAA
>JBARNL010000348.1:0-3139 GCA_049802955.1 Candidatus Angelobacter sp. | reverse complement strand
GGCGAAGAGAAAAGTTACCGCGGATCAACGCGGATTGACGCGGATTTGCAAAGCAAAAACCTACCGCTGATAAACATAGATCTGAAGCGGCTTTTTCTTCTGCGGCTAGTATTGATCTAAACTGTTTATTGAATCTAGCATGGGAAAATTACCTGACGACGTCGCTCAGCCGGTGTCGCGCGGAGCGGCACGAATGACCATTCATACAGGACGCCATTTTTTACAGATCCCTGGACCTACAAACGTTCCTGACCGCGTTCTGCGCGCAATGAACCGCCCCATCATTGACCATCGCGGGCTGGAGTTTGCGCAGCTAGGCGCTGAAGTGCTTGATGGGGTGAAGTCGATCTTCAAGACCAAAGGCCCGGTCGTGATTTATCCATCCTCCGGCTCTGGCGCCTGGGAAGCGGCAATTGTAAACACGCTTTCTCCGGGCGACCGTGTGCTGATGTTTGAGACTGGACACTTTTCCAATCTGTGGCGCGACATCGCTGTTCGGCACGGCCTCGTGGTGGATTATGTGCCGGGAAACTGGCGGCGCGGCGCGCAGCCAGATGGTGCCGAACATCGGCTGAAAGAAGACAAGCAGCATGCGATCAAAGCGGTGATGGTTATCCACAATGAAACTTCCACGGGGGTCGCCAGCCGCATTGCCGAAATTCGCAAGGCCATGGACCGGGCGCAGCATCCGGCGCTGCTGATGGTGGATACGATTTCGTCACTGGGATCAATGGACTATCGTCATGAGGAATGGGGCGTGGACGTGGCTGTGGGCGGATCGCAAAAAGGGCTGATGCTTCCGCCGGGACTGAGTTTTAACGCAATTTCAGAAAAGGCGTTGGCGGCAAATAAATCGGCAAAAATGGGGCGCTATTACTGGGACTGGCAGGAGATGCTTAAGCCGAATCGATCAGGATTCTTTCCGTATACACCGGCCACAAACCTTTTATGGGGACTGCGGGAAGCGCTGGCCATGCTGCATGAAGAAGGACTAGAGAATGTGTTTCGCCGGCATGACCGTCATGCGGAAGCCACGCGCGCGGCCGTGGAAGCGTGGGGGCTGGAAGTATGGTGCGAAGAACCAAAGGAATATTCCAGTTCGCTTACTGCGGTCGCCATGCCGCTGGGCCATGATGCCGATAAATTGCGGGAGCTCATCCTGAACACATTTGATATGTCACTGGGCACAGGGCTGGCCAAGCTGGGAGGCAAGGTGTTTCGCATCGGCCACCTGGGACACTTCAACGACCTGATGCTGGCAGGCACGCTGAGTGGCGTGGAGATGGGCCTGAAACTGGCGAAGATCCCGCACAAGGCTGGCGGGATTAATGCTGCACTTGAGCGTCTGGCGGCAAGCCATCTGCTCGTGGCAAACTCCTCTAAGGTGGCGGAGGCGGCGCTTCGGTAAATTATCGTTGCTCGTCTTTTAGGTTGCGGAAGTTGGCGCGATGGTCACGGATGAGGCGGTCGAGACGCGATTGCAGGAGCGTAACAGCATCGTACAAAGTCTGGATGCCGCCGCTTTCCCAGCGTACGTCCTCTTGCTCCATGTCCAGGGAAAGATCACGCATCATTTGCGCGAAACGGCGGATTCGCTCGGCCGCCAGGAACGATGCAAGCAGCTCTTTGCGTCCGGGCTGGGCGTGGTGCAGTTCGCTGGCAGTCCATGACGTCATGCGGATTTCGTCCAGGGCGTGACGAAACTCCTGCAGGGCTGCGTCGTCGGAAATGGCGCCGGTCTTTAAATCGCTCTCCAGGAGGCGCAACTCTGAAGTGAGGGTGCGCAGCCGGGATGCGATCTGGAATCCCTTTTCAGCCATTTTCCCCTCCACACCTATTTTGATGCTGGTGATCTCTGGATTGCTCTATGTTTCGGCGCGAACATGGCCACTGGACCAGGACGAAATTGGATTGTCCTTAAGTAATGTGGAAGCGTCCAAAGCGCACAAACACCGCATAAATGCGATTATCCGATGTTCCGATAATGGTGTGCCAAAATGGGATTTAGCGCGCCCTGAACTTACGACTGGTTGCTTTGCCCAGGGCCTTGCGGGCAGGCCGCGCGGATTGGACTTTTCTAATTTTTGGCGCCGGTGACGACGCTGCTGGTTGACGGTCACCCTGGCCGAGCGCTGCCAATGGCGGAAGCTTCTGTTTGAGCTTCAGGACGGGCTCAAAAAGGTCGTCAGATTTTTCTACTCGTTGCAGTACCTGGTCTGAGGTAAAAACCAGCAACTCGGGATCGCCTTTTTTCAGGCAGTTTTCCACTTCTTTCCATGTAACTGGCGTGGATACAGTCGGCTGGTCTTTGGCGCGCAGCGAATAGACATTGATGGTGGTCTTGTAATCGTCATTTTGGCTCCAATCGACAAATACTTTATTCACGCGCAGGACTTTTTTCATGTCGGAAACAACCTGATCGGGATGGCGCTCTTCCAGCAACTGCGCAATGGCCTTGGCAAAGGGCTTGGTTTGTTCGTAGGTGACGGCGGTATTCAGAGGAACATAAATCTGAAGACCCTTGGAGCCGGAGGTCTTGGCAAAAGCCTGCAATCCGAACTGCTCAAAAATCTCACGCACCCAAAGGCCGACCTGGCAACATTGCACAATGTTGGCCGGGGCGCCGGGATCAAGATCGAAGGCGATCACCGTGGGACGATTCGTTTCAGGCGCGCGGGAAAGCGAAGTATGCAACTCGAGATCGGCCAAATTGGCCAGCCAGACCAGCGTAGGCAGATCGGCGACAACGCAATAATGCATGAAGCGATTGTTGCCCTCGCTCCATACTTTGGCGGTTTTCATCCATGAGGGACGGTAAGTGGGGCAGTTTTTCTCATAAAAAAACATTCCGTCAACGCCGTTGGGATAGCGCTTGAGCGTAAGCGCGCGGTCGGCAAGATGGGGCAGCAGCACCGGAGCAATACGAATGTAATAATCGATTACCTGGCCTTTTGTGAAGCCGGCTTTGGGGTAGAGCACTTTGTCCAGATTCGATAACTTTATCTGGCGGCCTTCCACCTCGATCACAGATTCTTTCTTGGCCATGGAAACTCCCGTACCGACTCCATATTAGATGCTCTGCCGGGCAAATGACGTTTCAGACCCCTTGCCTTCCGTGGTGCATTTTTCAGGGTAGTTC
>JBARNL010000347.1:0-5263 GCA_049802955.1 Candidatus Angelobacter sp. | reverse complement strand
GGCTTTAGCCGCTGAGGTAAACACCCAATTCTTGTCTTCCTCCGCGTCTCCGCGGTGAATCGTCCTACCGCGCTGCAAACGGCAGCAATGCAATATTCCGCGCCCTTTTAATCGCCGAAGTGAGCCGGCGCTGGTGCGGCGTGCATACTCCGGTCAGCCGCCGTGGGACGATCTTGCCACGCTCCGCCACAAACTGCCCGAGCAAACGCACGTCCTTGTAGTTAATGTCGTCGATTTTCTCCACGCAGAACTTGCAAACTTTTTTGCGACGAAAAAATTTTCGTCCGCCGCCTTCGCGCCCGCCGGGTCCACGATCTGGTCGCGGGCCGTCCGGCCTTCCGCCCTGGGGCCGTGGCGATGGTGTTGATACTTCCTGATTGTCGTCAGCCATAACTCTCCTTGATTCTTGGTGGAACTCTGCGGTTCCGAATTACTCTTCGTATCTCCTTAGGCCAACCTCTTCGTGTTTTCGAAGCTGTGTCCTGGATCGATACAGTGTCAGGGCACGACTTCAGTCGTGCCGTAATATCTAAATAGCCGGGACTTTAGCCCCTAAAAACACCTACGCTCCTACGGCCGGGCTCTCAGCTTCCTGCTGCTGTGATCCTGCCGGCGGCCTCTTTACCTTGGCTTCGCGCAGCTTGCGCACTTTATCCAGGCGCTGCTTTTCTTCGTCCGTGCGCACAGTGATGTATTTGATTACCGGCTCAGCCACGCGCATGCGGCGCTCCAGTTCATGGATGGCCTTGCCGTCCGCCTGCAATACAAACAGCACGTACTGCCCGTCAGAGAACTTCTTGACGTCATATGCCAGGCGGCGCTTCCCCATTTTTTCAGTGTTCTGTATCGTTGCCCCGGCCGTGGTGGCATGGCCTTGCAGCGTTGCAATCAGCTTGTCCATGTCTTCTTCCAACAGGTCAGGCCGTACGATAAACATCACTTCATAGGATCTTTGCATGTTATCTCCAAACTTATTAGTACTTGGTATTTAGTCTTTAGCCGCAAGCTCGCGGCCGTTTCGTCTTCCCATGCTGCTTTGTATCTTCCAAACAGAGCCAAGTACCAACTACCAATTACTAAGTACCGCTCTCGTTATTTTTCTTATTAAACCTATTCATCGCGATCAGAATGCTTTCATTCACAATCACATTCACCGCCTGCGCAGCCAGGTCCAGCGATTCGTCCACTGCCACCATCTGCGACTTGCGAAAAGGGGCGAGTATGTATTTCGCTCCGCCCTTTCTTGGATCGTCAGGCGCGACGCCAATCCTGATCCGCCCAATTTCTTCAGTCTGCAGCGCGTCAATGATCGACTGCATTCCGTTGTGTCCTGCTGACGAACCTCGCGCTCGCACTCTGATCATCCCCAGCGGCAGGTCAAGCTCGTCATAAATCACGATCAAGTCCCGCTGCGGATCGACTTCATACTTTCTGGCTAGTTCCAGAACCGACATACCGCTCAGGTTCATGTAGGTTTCCGGCTTGGCCAGCAGGACCTCTTCGTTTCCGACTCTGGTCCTGCCTGTAAGCGCCTTGCAGTGCCGGTTATCGATGATTACTCCGCACTGCTCGGCAATCCGGTCAACGGCAAGAAAGCCGATATTGTGGGGCGTGAACTGGTATTCGATACCAGGGTTTCCCAACCCAACGATCAGCTTCACTGCGGCTACTTCTTCGCCGGAGGCGCTTTTTCAGCTTCACCCTCTTCGGTTTCCTGCTTGCCTTTCTTAATGACTTCAGGCTCAGCCGGACCCGCCGCTGCCGCCTCTGCGGTGGCCTCTGGCGTTGCCGCAACTTCTTCTTTCACTGCCGTTACGTGCGCCACGCCCTGGTCTTCCGGTGTGATGAACTTAAGCTTGCCGCCGTGCGGCAGGTCTTTCACGCGCAGCACCACGCCAAATTCCAGGGTTGAAACGTCTGCATCAATGTGGCTTGGAATATCGCCCGGCAGGCACTCAATTTCCACTTCGCGGAGAATCTGGTCCATGATTCCGCCCTGCTGCTTCACGCCAACCGCCTCGCCCACCAGATGGATCGGCACCATCACGCGCATCTTTTCGTCCATGGCAATGCGCTTCAGGTCAATGTGCAGAATGCTGCCGCGGATAGGCTCAAACTGCCAGTCCACGATCATGGCTTTGGTCTTCTCGCTGCCGACTTGAAGATCAAAAATCGTATTGTGGCCGCTGGCCGATGCCAGTATCCGCGAAATCACTTTGGGATCAAGGCTCACCGCGACTGTATTTTTCTTTGCGCCGTAAACCACGGCCGGCACGCGTCCGCTCACGCGCAAACGCCGCGCTTCATTTTTGCCGCGCGAACTGTCCGGCCTGGGTTGGGCTTCAACAACTTCTAACTGTGCACTCATTTGTCTCTTCCTTCTTCTCCGGCTTCCTTCAGCTTCATGCAAACAGCGTGCTGACGGAAGTCTCTTCGTGTATGGATTGGATTGCTCGCCCCAGCAGGCCTGCAATCGACAGAACTTTTATCTTGGGCTCGTCTTTTGCCGCGCCCGTCAATGGAATGGTGTTGGTAACGATCACCTGTTCCAGTTGCGACTTCGATATGCGCTCAATCGCCGGTCCACTCAGCACCGGGTGTGACGCGCAGGCAAACACCTTTGAAGCTCCCGCGCCGACCAGAGCGTCCGCCGTCTTCACCAGCGTTCCCGCCGTATCAATAATGTCATCGATAATCAAGCAAGTCCGCCCGCGCACGTCGCCGATCACGTGCATCACTTCGGCCACGTTCATATCCGTGCGGCGCTTATCCACGATGGCCAGCGCAGCGTCAACTTTTTTAGCGAAGAAGCGCGCGCGCTCCACGCCTCCTGCGTCCGGCGAGACCACGGTCAAATTCGGCAACTGCATTTTCTTGAAGTAGTCCACCAGCACCGGCGAAGCGAACAGATGGTCCACCGGAATATTGAAGAAGCCCTGAATCTGCGGAGCGTGGAGATCCACGACTAGCGCGCGGTGCGCGCCTGCCGTGGTGAGCAAATCGGCAATCAATTTTGACGATACTGGAACGCGCGGCTTGTCCTTGCGGTCCTGTCTCGCGTAGCCGTAGTACGGGATCACTGTGGTAATGCGCCGTGCAGAAGCGCGCTTCAGCGCATCCACCAGCAACAAAAGCTCCATCAGGTGTTCATCCACTGGGAAGCACGTGGGCTGCACCACAAACACGTCGGCGCCGCGCACGTTTTCCATCACCTGGATATAAACCTCGCCATCAGAAAAGCGCGTGACCGTGGCCTTGCCGCGTTCCAGGCCCAGAAAGGTGCAGATCTCGTCGGTCAAAGCCTCATTCGCGGTGCCACAGAAGATCTTGAACTTCTCGTCTGTGCGCGCCCGCTGAGGTTTTTGTTCCTTCGGCTGCATTTCCTGTTTTTTCTCCGGCTTTTGCGTTGCTGTCGCTATCGTTGCCATGGCTTATTCACTCCGTATGAGCTGGTTTGCTACATCGGAAATTTCCACATTTCAAGGGCTCCGCCGCAAGCGGCTTTGCCCTCGCCTCAGGTTCGCGCGATACGGCGCTCACCATTCGGCTCACCCTTTCCACGATTGAACTTCAACGTTCCTGCGTGCTTCTCCTAAAGATTTCCGATCACCCGATGATCCGATCTCCAGATCACCCGATGAATTTGGCTGGGCCGCTAGGATTCGAACTTGAGCCGCTTAGCAGGCGTCCGAGCCTGCTGGCGAAATCCTGAGCGAAGTCGAAGGACCCCGCATCTGCTGCCACATCCATAATTGCCGAAAGCCTAAACTTGGCTGGGCCGCTAGGATTCGAACCTAGACAAAGTGCTCCAAAGGCACTTGACCTACCATTAGTCGACGGCCCAAAAAGTCTTTCATTCAAGGGCTCCGTCGCAAGCGGCTTTGCCCTCGCTCGGGTTCGCGCGATACGGCGCTCACCACTCGCCTCACCCATTCAAAAAAATGTCATCCCGAGAGCCGTGAAACGAGCACGCGCTGTCTTCAGCGTGCGAGTAGGCCGGAGGGACCTTGTGTTCAATCGATAAAAACCGTTCAGAACAACTTGATACCGATCACCCGATTCCGGCGATCACCGGATCACCCGATCACCCGATCTCCGGTACCCCTCCCCCTCCCACTCAATTAGGAAAACAAGGGACTTAGCCAATTCAACCCCGGGGATCGATCACCCGATCACGGCGATCAACAGATCACCCGATCTCTTCAACTCACCCGATCTTGCCCATCATCTCCGCCCAGTACCGTTCTCTGGGCAAAGTCACCGTGGCCTGTGCCGGGATATCGTTTGCTTCTAGCTTTTTTACTGCCTGATTCGCTGATTCCTGGTCGGCAAAAAGACCAAACACCGCGGAACCTGACCCTGATAGCGACACATACTTCGCCCCTGATCGTTCAAGCGCACGTTTGACCTCGCGTATTGCGGGATACTTAGGGAAAACGACACTTTCAAAATCGTTTTCAATCCCGGTACGGACAAGGTCGAGAAGCAGTGCCTCGGCCCGGTCCCGGCCTTTGCCTGGGACACCGGTTGGGGTAAAACTCCCGTTCAGCCATTCATAAACCGTGTTGCTGAACGTATCTATTCTATCTGAGCCGTTGGAGTCAGTCAATTTGTCACTGGCCGATTTTGAATCACCCGATCGGATGCCACTCGGTTTCACTGGCCATTTCTTGTCCCAGTCGGCAAAAGCAGCCGGTGTCGATACGCCGATTTCCGGCGTGGCAATCACACAGTGGAAGCTGGGCAGGTCTTCCAGCGGATAAACCTGTTCCCCGCGCCCTGTCCCTAGCACCGTGCCGCCCACCAGAAACAGCGGCAGGTCAGACCCAACCTCCGATGCAATGCGCAACCGCTCGTCCGCAGCCAACGGCTGCTTCAACTCTTTTTCCAGCGCCAGCATGGTAGCCACCGCATTTGACGACGCCGCACCCAACCCGCCCTGCACCGGCAGCCGCTTCTCAATCGATATCCTCACCTTATTGCGTACTTTCAGCGACCGCAATATTCTGTCCGCCACGCGCCAGCAGGTGTTGCTTTCGTCGTCGGGCACGCGCGGATCTTTGCACGCGATCTCAATGCCCAGGCCCTTGCTCACGTCCACACGCACTTGGTCACTCAGCGCCACAGTCTGATAAATGGTGCGCAGCTCGTGAAACCCATCTTCACGCAACGGCCCAATTTTTAAACCGAGATTAATTTTGGCAAAGGAGCGGACAGAGGTGGCCATACCTGTCTGGCAATGATAAATCAGAATGTTATTTTT
>JBARNL010000346.1:0-2998 GCA_049802955.1 Candidatus Angelobacter sp. | reverse complement strand
TCTCGCGGGAAAGGCGTGGACGTTACTCATCGCATCGTCCTGGATCTCTCGCAGGTGACTTTCATTGACAGCACAGGGCTGGGGGCGCTGCTTTCCGTCTGGACCGCCGCACAAAGGCGCGCCGTTGATTTGGAGATTACGAACCTCAGTCCGCGCGTGGAAAAGCTGGTCAATCTGACGAAGCTTGATCAAGTCTTTAATAAGATGAAGGGTTTGTTCGGATCGAAGTAGCTGCTACTTGGTGGCCGGCGGCTCGTCCCATGGGGACCAAAAGATCGACGTGCGTAAACCATCCACTCACATTCTGCAACGTGTCATCGAACGCGCATCGCGCTAGTTTGCGCGTTGTTTCCTGCCCATGAGAAGTTATTTGTGCTGGTCGGCTTTGCGGTCTTCCAGAATCCGCTCCATGGCGGACAACGCCGAGATAGCATCGCCGGCATAAGCATCGGCGCCAAAGCTCTTCCACAGGTCCGGTCCCAGGGCGGCCGCGTATCCGCCGGCTATAATCACAGTCTCCGGCAAGACTTCTTTCAGCTTTGCGATCAGAATGCACGTGCTCTGGAGGGCAATCATCGTCGTCATCGAGATAGCAATAATATCCGGCTGCAACTGCCGGGCAAGCTCGATTGCGGAAGCCGTGGGCGTATTCGCTCCCACAAAGTATGTGTCCCATCCATCCAGTTGGCACAGGCTGCAGACCATCTCCAGGCCCATGCAATGATGTTCACCTTCACCGCAGATGCCAATGATCCGCGCGTTCCGCCGGGTCCGCGGCGGGACCATGCGTGAGAGCCTGTGCAGGATCTGCTGGGCTGTTGCCGTGGCATAATGCTCAACCGCCACGCTGATCGAATTTACCTGCCACAATCTTCCGATCTCGCGCTGCGCGGGCTGCAGTATGTTCACGTAAAGGTCGAAAATGGAGTTAGCATCGGTGGCGCTCGATTCGATCAGTTCCATTGCCCCTGCTGAATCCAGAGCGAGTATTCGTTCGATGTACCGGGACAGCAGCGGTTTTAAGCGTTCGCTCGCCACCACCGGAACGGGTTCCTCTGGATACTGCGGCAGCCGCTCGAGTGCGACATCCAGATATCCGATGATTACGTCGGCAGCGGTTTCAGGGGCTGAGGCGAGCAGCGCGGTTTTCCAGTGCTCCAGGTTTTCTTTCAGGTGGAAAGCGGCAATTCCGCGTTTTCCCAGCACCACTTTTACCCAGCCGCAATAATCTGAAAAAATCTGGGGGTTTCCCGCCTGGATAGAGGCCGCGAGATAGTGCAAATGGAAGCGGTTGTCTTCCACACAGCGCAGCCGCGCTTTCGGGTTCGTGCTCCAGTGCGCTTCCGGGGCGGCGCATTGGCGGTCAACCACCCGCGTTACCAGCATGTCTCCCTGTAGATTAAGGAACTCAAGCGCAGCCGACATTTGGCCATATTCTGACATGGCTAAGAGCAGATATGTTCGAAGACCCGGACCTGCGTGCTGGCCGGATCCAGCTTCAGCCCTCTGGGAATGCCCTGGTGGGATTGATGGTGAGCCGGGCTTTTGTGCCACTTCTCATAGCTGGAAAGGTCTCGCCAGTAGGTCAAGAGCCAGATCTCATCCGGTTCATCACATGGGCTGACCACATCCAGCCGTATAAAACCGGCCGCGTCTTCCACCTGGTGAGGACGGATGAGGAAAGCCTCTTTGACCTCGGCTGTCATTCCGTTCGCAACTTTAAATTTGCTGAGAACGAGTATCATCAATCAGGTCCTTACTCGCTGGTGAAGTAATCCACCGCCACGGGACTCTCAAACAATGAATAATCGCGCGTCACAATCGTTATGCCGGTTTCTGTGACGATGTAGTTCTTTGCGTCCGCTTCACGATCAAAGCCGATGACGGTGCCTTCCGGAAGCTGCACGTCGCGATCAATAATCGCGCGGCGAATCTTGCAATGGCGGCCAATGTTGACGTGAGAAAAGATGATGCTGTTATCCACTTCTGTGTAAGAGTTCACGCGCACGTCTGGTGAAAGCACGCAGTTCCGCACATAGCCGCCGGAAAGAATGCTGCCGGGGCACACGATGGAATCAATCGCCATGCCGGTGCGTCCGGGCTCGCCAAAAACAAATTTGGCCGGCGGATATTGCCGCTGGTGCGTGCGGATGGGCCAGTGCTTGTCATACAGGTTGAACACCGGCGAAACAGACACCAGGTCCATATTGGCTTCGTAATACGCTTCAATGGTGCCCACGTCGCGCCAGTACTGCGCTTCCTTCATGTTCTCGTCAATAAAATTGAACGAATAAAGTTTGTACTGCTCCAGGATCTTCGGCAGGATATCTTTGCCAAAGTCATGCGACGAATTGGGATCCTCGGCATCTTTCAGCAGCACAGGCAGCAATACGTCAGTATTAAAAATGTAAACGCCCATCGATCCTGAAACCATCTCTGGGTTATACGGCGAGCGCAGCTTTGTCTGCTTGGGCTTCTCTTCAAAGCCCGTGATCCGGCCGGTGCGGTCAATATCCACGATGCCAAAGTGGTAGCACTCGCTGGGGTCGATAAGGATCGTGGCCAGGGTCACATCCGCCCCAGTGGAGCGGTGATGATCAAGCATCAGCTGATAATTCATTTTATAAATGTGGTCCCCGGAGAGGATCAGCACATGCCTTGACTGCTCAGAGCCGATGGAATAAATGTTCTGGTAAACGGCGTCAGCGGTGCCAAGATACCAGCTGTCGCTCACGCGCTTCATCGGCGGAAGCACTTCAATGAACTCGCCCAGCTCGCGCGCCACCACTGAGCCCCATCCTTCGCGGATGTGCCGGTTCAGTGACAGCGCTGTGTATTGTGTAAGGATGTAGACCTTGCGGAGATCGGAGTTGATGCAGTTGGAAAGCGTGATGTCAATGATGCGATAGTTGCCGCCGAAAGTTACTGCCGGTTTGGCACGGTCGCGCGTGAGCGGGTACAGGCGTTCTCCGGCGCCGCCGGCGAGTAATACTCCAAG
>JBARNL010000345.1:0-2225 GCA_049802955.1 Candidatus Angelobacter sp. | reverse complement strand
GGCCACGCATAGTTCACGTCAGTACGGATGTGCTTGGATGACATAACGCAATATGCGCCGCCATAAGCCTTGCGCGTGATCACCGTGATCTTAGGGACGGTGGCTTCGGCAAAGGCAAACAACAGCTTGGCCCCATGGCGAATGATACCGCCGTATTCCTGCTGTGTTCCCGGCAAAAATCCGGGAACATCTTCAAACGTGATTAAAGGAATGTTAAACGCATCGCAAAAACGCACAAATCGCGCGCCTTTAACTGACGCATTAATATCGAGCACGCCGGCCAAAAATGCCGGTTGGTTGGCGACGATGCCCACAGACCGACCATTGAGCCGCGCAAATCCCACGACAATATTCTTGGCGTAGTGCTCATGCACTTCAAAAAAATAGCCGTCGTCTACCACGCGTGTGATGACGTCTTTCATGTCATACGGCTGGTTGGATTCAGCCGGGACCACGGTTTGTAGCTCGGAATCGGCGCGGTCAATGGGATCGGTACATTCGCGGCGCGGCGGATCGTCGAGATTATTGGAGGGAATGAAGCCGAACAGCTCGCGCACCATGGAAAGGCACTCCGCATCGTCATGCGCCATAAAGTGCGCCACTCCGGAAGTTTCATTGTGCGTGGCCGCGCCGCCCAACTCATCTTTGGTGACTTCTTCATGCGTTACCGTCTTGATCACGTCCGGGCCGGTCACAAACATATAAGAAGTCTTGTCCACCATCAGGATGAAGTCGGTAATTGCCGGCGAATACACCGCGCCACCGGCGCATGGGCCCATGATGGCGGAAATCTGCGGGATCACGCCGCTGGCCAGCGTGTTGCGCAGAAAAATATCGGCATAACCGGCCAGTGACATCACGCCTTCCTGAATGCGCGCGCCGCCAGAATCATTTAGCCCAATCACCGGCGCGCCAACTTTCATGGCGGTATCCATGATCTTTACGATCTTGCCGGCATTGGCTGCCGAAAGCGATCCGCCGAATACGGTGAAATCCTGGGCAAAAACAAAAACCAGCCGGCCTTCAATGCGGCCATATCCGGTGACAAAGCCGTCGCCATAGATTTTGTTCTGTTCCATGCCAAAGTCCGTACAGCTATGCGTCACCATCTTGTCGAATTCCTCAAACGTTCCTTCATCCAGCAGGAATTCGATGCGCTCACGCGCGGACATCTTGCCATCTTTGTGCTGGCGCTCCTGGCGTTCCTTGCCGCCTCCGGCTTCAGCCAGCGAATCACGGCGCTTAAGCTCTGCAATCTTCTGTTCCAGGTTCATCTTAGGAAGGATTATAGCCGCAGCGATTGGCGTTTTGCTGTGACATCAGGAAGAGAGGCGATCAGGGGATTCACGCCAGCGGTTTAGAAGAAAGGACTGCGTGCGATAGCGCCATCACTCAACCGTATCGCCAGGCTCCCAGCGCCAGCGTTTTTTCTTGGCTTCCCACCAGACCGCGGAATCCATGACCTCAGACTCCACCGCTTTGATAACGAATACGGGCGGTTTTTTCTTGCTGACGAGCAGACGCCCGACCTCAAGCGTATCAAACGGAACGTTGACCAGCACGAATTTGCTCTTGGGTGTAGCAGCATGCCAGCCTTCTTTGCCATTGCCAAAAATCACCAGCAGGTGATGATTATGTTCCGGGTCGGCACGAAATGAAGACGTATACTTCGGGTTGCCGAAGCCGAAATAGGCGTGATAAGGATCGGCTACTTCATACTTGAACGCATACGAGTCAGGCATGGGATCTTTGCTGTTGGCGACAATCGCAACGTCTTCCACGCCATCGCCGTCAAAATCGGCGGTTATCAAAGGCGTAGGAAATTTTGCCGGAAGACTAAAAGTATCGCCGAACTGCTGCTTCACAATGGCGGCGATCTGTGCGGTGTCAACGCTTGAAGAAGGCGTTGCTGCAGCCGGTAACGGGCTTGTCTGTGGCGATTGGGCCGCCGCCACGCATGCGGCCAGCAGCAGAAACTTGCCCAAAAACTTCATGAGCAAAGTCTACCGCTTTTCCAGGCCGAATGCGCCGGGAATTAACTGTTTGAATCCTGCTCGCCAATAGCTGCAAGGCGCTGTTTGCGGCCCATCCATGCCTGCCAGAGCGTCATGGTGGCTCCAGTAGCCAGCGCTGCAAATAGCAGCACCACTACCGGCAGGGGAAGGTAAAAATACATGCTAAGAATCCATAGAACGAGTAATGCCATTGTGATCAACATAGTTGCG
>JBARNL010000344.1:0-1766 GCA_049802955.1 Candidatus Angelobacter sp. | reverse complement strand
ATCAAATCCACAACCCGCGTCTGCACTGCCGGGTTCGATCCAAATTCTGCTATCCAGTGGACCTCCGGCTCACGGCGAAACCATGTCATCTGCCGCTTGGCATAATTTCTATGGCCCTGCTGTGCCGCAACAATGGCCTGCTCCACTGATAATTCTCCGCGCAGGTGCTGCATGGCCTGCTTATACCCCAGGGAATTCAGCGGCCACACGGATGAACCATATCGGTCTATCAGCATGCGGGTTTCTTCCAGGAGACCGGCGGAAAACATCTCACGTGCCCGCTGGTTAATGCGCTGATACAGCGCCTCGCGGTCAGGGTTGAGACCAATACGCAGAATTCTAAAACTTTGCAGCGCATCGCGGCCCTGCTGCCATAAACCGGTTATCGGCGCTCGCGCGCTGATGCTTACTTCCAGCGCGCGCACCACCTTGGGAACGTCATTGGCATGGATCGTCTGCGCGGCCGCCGGATCCATACGGCGCAGCAGCTTGTGCAGATATTCAGGTCCCCTCTCCGCGACGCGCTCTCGCAGCCGCAAGCGGAGCTCTTCTGAGCGCGGCGGGCCATGAAACAATCCTTCCAGCAGCGCACGCAGATACAGTCCTGAGCCGCCCACCACGATCGGCAAACGCTCGCGCGCTGCCATCCCGGAGATCGCCTGTCGTGCCACCCGCGAATAATCGCCGGCAGTCACCAATTCTTCCGGTCCTGCAATATCGATCAGATGATGCGGAACGCGCTGGCGCTCTTCCTTTGGCGGTTTTGCCGTGCCAATCTCAAACTCGCGATAGACCGCGACAGAGTCGCAGCTCACAATCTCGCCTTGCATCTGCTCAGCCGCATGGAGTGACAGCGCGGTCTTGCCGCTGGCAGTGGGGCCAAGAATCACCACAAGCAAAGGCAGACTCATGCGCCGCTCCACATGCGTCGCAGAAACACAAACACAAGTATGAGCAGAGCTAACAAGGCCAGGCCAAGCGCCTGCTGTCGTCGGGAATCCATTGCATTCACATTGTAGCTAGAGCGCCCGTTAGCGGCGGCTGCGATCATAAGCAGGGAATGAAAATGCTAAACTCTAGCGCGGAGTTTCACTCCGGCAGCTATCAACTGTCTTATGGCAACGGTTATCAAGTACAAGTTTGATGAATTTGAAGCTGACCTTCGTGCAGCGGAGTTGCGCAAAAACGGCAACCGCCTGAAGCTGCAAATGCAGCCGTTCCAGGTGCTGGTGGCGCTTCTTGAGCGCCCAAAAGAAGTTGTTACCCGCGAGGAGTTGCGGCAGCGCTTATGGCCGCAAGATACGTTCGTCGACTTTGATCACGGCCTCAACACCGCGATGGTCAAGCTGCGCGATGTGCTGGGCGATTCAGCCAGCAAGCCCAAATTCATTGAAACAATTGCCAAGCGTGGTTATCGATTTATGGGGGTCGCAGAAGTTATTTCAGACCAGCCTGCGTCAACAGAACTGAAAGCTTCGGCGCAGCCCGAAGCCGGCGCAACAACCGCCGGAAGTCCAAATCTACAGCCTGCAACTTCCTCAACGGAAGTAGATTCAGCGCTTCCCCGCGCCAGCAGAAACACCGCGCGCCTCTTGTTCACTTTGACGCAGTTTATGTACCTGATCTTTTATCTCTCGGCGCTTTTTAGCTGGGAAAACACGTATACGGCTTGCTTCAAGACCTGGGGACCCGCCGGTGCAACCGCATTTGTGGTTTATATGGCAACATCAATGGTCGGCATTGCAGTGCGTTTGTACCTGATTTCT
>JBARNL010000343.1:0-5100 GCA_049802955.1 Candidatus Angelobacter sp. | reverse complement strand
CGGCGACCAGCTTCGCGCCGACAACCGCGATGCAATTACCGAAGCGATGAATGCATGGCTGGCTACGCGAACGTCAGAGCAGGCGATCGCCGAGTTGGAAAAAGCCCGCGTCCCCGCGGGGCCAGTTCTGGATTTACAGCAGGTGCTGGACGATCCGCAGGTGAAGGCGCGAGAGTTGCTGAAATATGTCGAACATCCCGGCGCAGCCAAGCCGGTTCCACTAGCGGATACGGCGGTGCGCTTGTCGGCAACTCCGGGCGGCATCCGCACACGAGCAGCGGCGCTGGGTGAGCATACGGATGAAGTGCTGCGGGAGATTGGGTATAGCGATGCCGATATAATCGACTTAAGGGTTCGGAAAGTAGTTTGACATCCTCCACTAACCGATGAACAAAGTGACGGTACCGGTTTCTGAACAGGTACCCTGTGTCGAAATATAGGCTCCGTTGAAGTTAGAGCCAAAAAGCCCAGACTGAAGATCGCCCTGCACGATTGTTTTTCCTGTGGTCCCAGGCTGAGCATTATCGAAGATTAAGGTACTTCCAATTCCAATGATGCCAGATGCTGGGTCCACAACAGCGCTGGAGAAACATGTTCCGCCTGTGATGGTGGCCGTGCCCGTGGCCGAGAAAAATCCGTGCGCGTCCGGCCCTGTTTGAGCCAGCGTCATATTAGTCACCTGGGAAACGACGCCTCCACTGGAATTAAAATGTCCCAGCCAGGACCCGCCAATACTCACCAACTCGCCGGCAACATTACCCTGGTCGAACGCTGCACATCCGGCGCCAGCAAGCGAATAAGTACCGGAAATGAAGCCAAGGTGACCGAACGGATGTATGGTGTTCAGCGTTAAAGTCTGGCCGCCAGGCAATGAAAGCAAAAGATCGACGCTAAAGTTTCCGGTGTTGTCAATTCCCAGTTTGCCGCTGACAGGAATATCAGTGTTAAAAGAAAAACAAGATAATCCAGTGGCGTGCATGACCCCGGAGAGATTGTTCCCCGACTGCAACAGGCTCCCCTGGAGAGTGAACTTTGTTCCGGGATTCACGGCTGAGGCCTCATCGATCTCATACAAACCGGATTCGAAAGTAATAGGCGTTGGAGTTGGCCCCGGCATAGCGCTGCTGCCGCCGCCACATCCGGCCAGGCCGAGACAAATCACCCCCGTAAACACTAATACCAGACCAGAACGCCTCATAATCAGGCCCCTTGTTGGCTCCTTCTCGGGTTTGGGCAATAAAGGGATTCTACAATCCGGAAATATATCTTACTGCCAGATAATAAAGCTTGGAAGAGTCCGTTAGGCATAGGCTGGATTGAAAAGCTAAAAGCAGTCGTGGATTTCTAATTCCTCCTGAATGCTACTTTTAAGGTCTGATCAGCTCACATCACAGCGCACCGTTCTGGGTTAGCAATATCTCCGGGCACTTCTGGACATTGCGCAACTGACGCTTTGCCGCTACCAGCTCCGCGCCGACAATCGCGTGCAATGTTGCGCAAAGCGGAGGTGGTCTAGGTTCGGCTGAGTAAGCTTACGGAGTCTCCATAAGGACGGTTCCTGACTCCAAACAGGCGCCCTGGGTTGAAGTATAGGTGCCGTTAAAGGACTCGCCGCCAAAGGGAAGGGGCCCAAATTTTCCCTGCAGGATTGTCTTGCCGCTGGCTCCGGGCTGGCTATCGTCAAGAATCAGTTGGCTTCCCGTACCAATGAGAAGCGAGGCCGGGTCTATCGTCGCAGAGCTGAAGCATGTGCCGCCGGTAATGGTTGCGGTGCCCGTCGCGGAGAAAAATCCATGAGCATCAGGACCGGTTTGTGTAAGCGCCAGGCTCATTTGCGAAGTAGTTCCGCTGGAGGAGGTGAAGGTCGCGCGCCAGGCGCCGGTCAAACCCAATGTGTGTAGCATGGCACCACCCGCGTCAGGGACGCCGCAGCCAGCCCCGCCGGTAAAGGAATAAGTCCCCGGAAAAAAGGTCCCGTCTGGATGGCTCATGGTGAAAGTCAAGTTCTGACCGCCGGGCAGAACCATCGCAAGATCTAATCGAAGGCCGGCCGCGTTGCTCAATGTTCCAGTCACTTGAATATCAGTATTGAACGAAACGCAGGAAAGCATAGCAAGGTGCATGATTCCGGACATGCTGTTGCCGTTTTGCGTCAGGTTCCCCTGCAGGCTGAAAACGAGGGAGTCATTGTCTGAAAATGCATCGATCTCAAAAAGGCCGGAGAAAAAAGGTATAGGAGCGGGTGTTGGCGTTGGCGTGGGCATCATGCCGTTGCTGCCACTGCATCCGGCCAGCCCAATGCTAAGCAATGCCAATAACAACAGTTGATAACCGGCAGCGCGCTTCATGGGTGAGCTTCCTCCAAACGGAAGTGTTTCCCCGCCAGACTATTAAATTTAACAGGATACTTGGACCTGTTTCCGCCGTTGCGGCGCTCGTACTTACTCAGTATGACGACGGTAAAAAGTTTTGCACGATACTGAGTTATGTTGTTTCAAAAATCATAGGTTCGGCTAATCGAAACTAACTTTAGCGTTTTTCCATCTTTTTGACGGGCACGCATCTTAGCCTACCATTCTGATTGGCAATGTCTCCATTGCATTTCTGCACATCGCGCAAGCCGGTATTGCGCCAGTGGTCTTTGCCGTCATTGCAGGCGGCGGAGAGAGTAGTTCCTTGCAGCCGCACGTCTTTGCATGTGGCGATGTACGACCCCGGCGGCAGCACGCCGCTGACTTCACAGTTTTGGATTCCGTTGACATTGGCTACGCCCTCAGCGCAACTATTAGCGCTTTTGAGTGAGGTTGGCATCTCGCGGCCATCCAGGCTCTTGCAGATGGCGTGCAGTGTCGTGCCTTTCATCTGGATGTTTTTGCAGCTATCGGTATAAGACCCGGCCGGCAGTGCAGGCGCGGCTGCCTGCGCCCCGCCCGCGCATTCCAGCTTGCCATTGTTGTTGGCAATGTCGGTACATTTTTCATAGTGAGAGAGCTTGGCGGAATGGGATTTTCCTTCTGTATCCTGGCACTTGGCGTAAAGCGTCCCTTTTTTTGCGGAGACATCACTGCACGTCTTCTGGTAAGAACCTTCCGGATTGGCTTTCTGCGCGGCGCTGACGCGGGCTGCGCAACCCAGAAGAATCATTACGGCAAAAAAATTAAAAGTGCCGCTCGAATGCATGAGTATCCCTTTAATTACTGCGTTCTATTTGCCAGTATAGTGGAGGTTCCAAGGGCCTCTGAGCGAATAATTTCACCCACGGGACGCGGTGTTCTCGTTTATAAACAAGATTGAATGGAACGAACACAAGCATGACAACTTCTGCCAGGCCGGAAGGGCCGCCCACTCCCGCGGCACATCCCGGAGTGGGACGGCTTGCCTTACTGGTGGCGGCGGGGATCTTTCTGAGCCGCATTACCGGTCTGGTGCGCGACCGCATCTTTGCCCATTATTTCGGCATTACCTACGTTGCGGACGCATTCAAGGCGGCATTGCGTATTCCCAACATGCTGCAAAATCTTTTTGGCGAAGGCGTATTGTCGGCGTCCTTTATTCCGGTCTATGCCAAGCTGCTGGCCCAGAAAGATCGCGAAGAAGCCGGACGGGTTGCGGGAGCGGTATTTTCTCTTCTGGCAATCATTACTTCTATGCTGGTCCTGGTGGGAGTGCTGGCAACTCCCTACATCATTGACGTGATCGCCTTCGGCTTTAAAGGCGAGACGCGCAGGCTGGCCATTCAACTGGTGCGGATATTGTTTCCCGGCGTGGGTCTGCTGGTGATGTCGGCATGGTGCCTTGGGATACTAAACAGCCACGGGAAGTTTTTTCTGTCGTATGTTTCGCCGGTGATCGTGAACGCGGTTTTTATCGCGGTCATGCTGACGTTTGGCCGGCGCCCGGACATGTCTCACCTGGCGGTTTATACCGCTTGGGGATCTGTAGTAGGCAGCGGCCTGCAATTTCTGGTGCAGCTTCCCATGGTGCTGCGGCTGGCGCCGGAGCTGCGCATCTTCTTCCGATCGCTTACGGAAAACGTGCGCGTGGTGATCAGGAACTTTGTCCCTGTGTTCTTCAGCCGCGGCGTACTGCAATTGAGCGCGTACATTGATGGATTGCTGGCCAGCCTGCTTCCCGTGGGCGGCGTATCTGCATTGGCCAACGCACAGGCCCTTTACTTACTGCCCGTCAGCCTGTTTGGGATGTCGGTTTCGGCGGCCGAACTGCCAGCGATGTCCAGCGCGGTGGGTACAGATGAGCAGGTAGCAACGACGCTCCGGCAGAGAATCGCCGCCAGCACCAAGCGGGTGGGCTTTTTTGTGGTGCCATCAGCGGTAGGGTTCATTGCGCTGGGCGACGTGATTACCGCAACCATCTACCAGACAGGAAAATTTTCTCATGCTGACGCGGTGAAGGTCTGGACGATTCTGGCCGGCTCCGGCGTGGGACTGGTGGCTTCCACGGTGGGGAGGCTCTATTCGTCTGCCTATTACGCGCTGCGCGACACGCGAACGCCTGTCCGATTTGCCATAGTGCGCGTGATTCTAACCACAGTGCTTGGCTATTTTTGTTCGCGGCCACTGCCGCGGCTCTTGGGCGTCGATCCATTCTGGGGAGCGGCTGGGCTGACCGCATCGGCGGGATTTGCAGCGTGGGTAGAGTTCACGCTGCTGCGTCAGGGGATGAACCTGAAAATTGGACGCACCGAATTCCCCACTTCCTACTTTGCCCGGCTATGGATGGCTGCGGTGATCGCTGCCGCTGCGGCTTGGGGAGTGAAGCTGGGCTTGCCTCCGCTAAAACCGTGGATTGCAGGTGTGCTGATTCTTGCTCCTTATGGCGCTGTTTATCTTGGCTGCACCATGCTGATGGGAATCGAACAGGCGAGTGGGTTGGTGAGAAGGGTGCTTAAAAAAGGTTAGCCGCTAAAACGCGAATCGCCGCGGATTTCGCAGCTCCGGAGTCCCGAGCGGAGCGAGGGATCGCTATAGCAACGAGAATCTGTCGGGTAAAAGGACAAATTAGATTGTGGGTCGTTAAAGCTTGTTCGGGCGGGCCAGACAAATCCAATGGCTCGGCAATCCTCAAGACTTCGAAGAAGGG
>JBARNL010000342.1:0-7739 GCA_049802955.1 Candidatus Angelobacter sp. | reverse complement strand
GCTTTCGAAAGGGAAAACAAGGGGCCGCCATGACGAGGCGGCCCGAAAATAACTTTGTTTACAGGTGCTGGACGCACTTGCCGCCCGCAGCATTTTCCCACTGCTGCTGGATCATCCAGTTGTTGCTGCCGAAAGTTTGGTTGTATTTCGCCGCACCCGCACCGGCGGAGCACAGTCCGTTGGCATTGCAGGTATGCGTGGCGCCGAAGTTGAAGTTGCACTTGTCGGAATCTTCCTGGCCGCTGGTATCAAACCAGGCGTTAAGATCTGGATCTGTGATGGCTTCAAACTGTTCGTGTGAGAGCACATTGATAAGGCCGTCCGCGCCGCCAACGCCCGGGGAAGGGCTATTCGGGCCTGTCGATTGGATTTCGCAGCCCGAAGGGCAGCGGTCAGGATTGCCAACAAAGGCGTACTTGATATCGACTCCGCCCAGCGTTGCATGGGTATGGAACCCGCAGTATTGCGTGCAGAATCCGGACGTTTCGTTGATGTTGGAGGAAGTCAGGACCATATACACACCATTGCCATTGCGCGGCAGGGCGCCACTGTTGAGGACATTGGCGACCGTGGTCTGCAAACTACTGTCACTCAGGTTAGTCGAGCTACTCACGGTAGCCACGCCGCCCAGGCTCACATTGCCGCTTACGTTGCCGGTGGTATCGCCCTAGGTGGTGGCAACGTGCTCAATGGCGCTGTTGCCGAGTGTACTAACGAAATGCTCAATCAGGCCGACGCTGGCTTGCGTGTTGGAGCCTGTGCCATTCCAATTGCCGTAGAAGATCAGGTAGATCGGAACCGGGTTGCCTTTCAGCACCGGGCCGCCATGATAGTTGATGCCGTTACCGGTCACCACTGCGTCGCCGGTTGGGCCTTGCACCGGTTGGGCAAATTGCCCGGACTGCCCATGCTTGCCGTCTGGAGCGGCGTCGCCGTCCGGCCGGGTCAGCGGTTTTTGCGCCGACATAAAGTTCACGGCCAGGATTAAAAAGAGAAAAAGAGAGACGACTTTGATTTTTCCCCGGGGAAGTTTCATTTCTGTGACCTCATTTTGTTTGGATTTATGCTGCGTCTGGTCGAATCGAGATGAACAGAGGAAGCCAGATGATAAGGAACTGTTTTCTCCACGCTGAAAATCCAGCGTTATGAATTGGTCGTTCGTCTTTCTGGCGCAATACGAAGACCCGGAAGACACTTCGATTGCGGAGCAGCTTAGCATCGGCAAAATCAAGACAGAAAATGAATTCAGAAAAATCCGGAATGCAGAAACGGGAAAACCGCGCGAGAAAAATGCGAGCAGTACAACCTTCCAGGTTACAGAAAAGACGTAGCCGGACTCAGAGCGTGTAAAGCAAGGGAGTGAATGGACATATTTTTCAGTGGTGCAAACTCAGAGATGTTTTTGTTACCCAGAAGAAATCGCGCTTTCAGGTTATGAAATCACGATTTTCTTTTCCCACGGATCTTCAGCTTGCGGAGCGGCAGAAGCCGTATTGGGCATAGCTTGGGGGATTGGAGCAGCAGCGGATTGAACCGCAGAAGGCGTTGGCGAACTTGGTTCCTCCACCGGTTGATCAAGCGGCGGAGCGATAGGACGAGGATCCACCGGCAGCAAGCTGGGGTTTTGCGCTGCCCATTTTGCCGCCAAACCGTTCAGCGGGCTCTTGGTGTTGTACTCCTGATAAGAGATCATGCGCCCAATGCGGATAATCAGATCGTCAAGGGACTCTGAAGCGGCCCAGAAATCGCCGATGCATACCGAACTGTCGTCGAAATTTGGATGAAACACGGGCGTAAGCATGCGGCACTGCGGCGCGCGCCGCGGATATCCCAGGGAAAGGTTTACTTCCAGCAAATGATCGTTGCGCTCCAGGATTGCGCCATCCGGGGCCACATACAGCCCGCGCACCAGATATTGGAAGCGATACAGTTCCGGCGGCATTCCGGCTGTGCCCACAATCCGGATCAAAGGCCATCCGGAAAAGCGCTTGAAGAGCGAATCGTGATCGAGTTTCAGCCGGCGAATTCTGGGTGACAACATAAAAGATTCAAAAAACAAATATGGTGTTTCTGGCGACCGTGAAGAAGACAACCGTAATGATCAGGCAAATGGCCGCGCTGCGTGGGATAGCCAGGTTCGGAAATTGATCATACCGCATGGTTCGATAACAGATGAAGCCAAACCACAGGCAGGCCACGGGAAACAGCAGCGTGAATAAAGCGTTGTAATGGAACGCGCTCTGAATGTCCAAATGTAAGAGCGAGTGCAGCGCGCGCGTGCTGCCACAACCCGGACAAAGCCAGTGCGTAGCGAGATAGGTCGGACACCGCGGATAAAAGGAATATTCAGTTGGCGGAAAGCGGTACACAACCGCCAGGCCGCCAAGGACCATGGCTATCGCCGTGCCGATAATAGTTCGAGGTTTCATCAGTTCTGAGGCGTGAGAACGCCGGTTTTCTTCCACTGAGCAATCCGGGAAAAGTGGTATTGGAAATAATAGACATTGAAGAAAAAGACCATAACGCCATTCAGTTGCAAATTGATGGGTTCAGTGGAGTTGTAATAATCCTCAAGGTCACTCTTCATTTGGAATACACCCACTAGATAAAGGACGATCCCAGCAATAGTTATCAGAGAGCCAAATGGGTTCCGTTCACCATGGTTCATCGCCGTGATGATGCCGTTAATAAAGCCGCCGCCAATCAACACGGCTGTAGCCAGAATTATGAAGAGCAAGCCTTTGCTCTCCGACTTCAGCTTTTTTACGAATGCCGCCTCAACAATCAACCATGCATAGTTAAACAGACCGCACGTGAACACACCGATCAATAGCACGAGCGCCCAATGGAAATCGGGAGGAATGAATAAGTTTCCCGGTGCAGATAATGCCTGGGCTCCGTAACCCGCGCTCGATCTGTCATAGACAGTTCCACTGCCGCCGTAGACCGTTCCTCCGCCATATGCTCCCGCAGCGGTCCCTGCGGCCAGAGGAATGGGAATATTCCCAATGACTTGCGATACGGGCGTCCACTCCGTCATGCCCTCGCTGCGGGTGAGGTCCGTAAGCTGGATACTGCCTTGGGAGACATAACGCTGCAAGTCGGCCAGGGTGTAAGGGCCATACTCATTGAGTTGGCGCTGAATGTAATATTTCATCCTTCCCCTCACGCACTCAGCTAAAACGCAGGCCGGTGCTGTCCCTTTCCACAGTACAGATTTCGATGATGGCCCAGATCCACGACACGATGCCGAGATAGCCCAGCGTCAAAACGGTAAGGCATAGCTGGCCCACCGCGCGGCCGGTGTATCCGGCATAAAAATTGTGTATGCCCAGCGCGCCAAGAAAAATACCCAGAACAATGTAGCTTGTCCGGCTCTTGTGTACGGAAGCATAGGCTGGCGCAGCATACGGGTATGCAGGCGCCGCTGTTTGCGATGAATTAGGCGCAGCGGCTGGAACCTGCGCGGGCGCGGCGGCCGCTTGCGACAAACCCAGCGGCCCACTGTATCGCGATGGTTGATATCCCTGCACCGGAGTTGGCTGCTGCATCGCAGGAGCATACTGTTGGGCCACAGGAGCGTACTGCTGGACTGGTACCGGCACGGCGCTTAAATCGCTGAGTGCAACCTGCACTTTAGGCTCGTCGGCAGGCGCGCGCTTGCATCCGAAAACTGTGCAGCCCCCATTTTCCTGATAACAATCTTCATGATGCGGCATGCCGCAGGCGGTGCAAAAAATTTGCGGCGGAGAAGCCTCGTCAAAGGGCATGCGGCAATAGGGGCAGACCGGCTCGGCCATTATTTTCTTTGCCTTTCGCGAAAGTGAAACGCATACCGCCCAATCTGGATGAGGTCACCCCTCTGTAATGCGCGATTGCGCGCGGGCGCTCCGGAAATAAATACCGGCCCATTTGAACGAATGAACGTCTGCGCGCCTCGTAGCTCAATAACTCCGTGCTGAGGAAGAATGCTGGTGTCCTTGAATAGATAAATGTCTGACGACTGGCTGCTGCCGATGGTGGTAAGCGGCTTGTAAAGGATAAATTGCTTTCCGGCCAACGGACCGGACGCCACATAAAGCCAACGGTCCTTGAGCGCGCTTTCAACAATGCCTATGGCGGCCCCAGTAGCCAGCCCGAGCAATGCAAAACCTACACCCCGGCTTACCCTGGCGCTTCCGGAGCCAGTGAGAAAGCTGATGGGATCGAAAAGAGCTCCACCCAGACCGGCGCCGATCAGGCCGCCCAGGACCCCATATTTGGTCTTGCTGCCGGAGCGGTCCACTAGACCGTAAACAACTCCTCCGGCTGCGCCGAAGACGGCCCAGGCGAACCCGCGAACCAACCAGAATGCCGGGTTTCTATTGGTGTGTACGCCCAGCGTGGAAATGATTGCAAGGCCGACGGCGTAAATTATGTTGGCGAAACGATCAAAGATGAACCCTAACACGATACCTAGCGCAAGCGACAGCAGTCCACGAAGCAGCGCCTTTTTTCCTGATCTTTCCACAATGCTTTCAGCTACGCCCAGGCCCAGGCAGGTAAACGTGATCACAAGCGGCAGGATAAGGAAATTTCCCCAGTGCATTTCCGTGTGTGCATCAACGAAAAAGGGCTCACATATGCCCCAACCCACCAGCGCCCCCACGAGACCAGCTAATCCCAGATAAAACCAGCCTTGCAAAAATATGTGTCCTTTTTCTTCAGGATCCAGCGCAGGGCCATCGGCAGGCGCGGCGATGTTGCCGTATTGTTTGGCTCCGGCCGCAGTGGGGGCCATGTTTCCGGCAGGGGCAGCCGCCGGAAGTTCCACGCGTGCCAGATCTTCCAGGGTAATCTTCATCGCCGGTTTGTCGTCAGTGCTTGCCATCGTTTCCTTTTTCACTACCCTTTTCTATTGGGCCTTTCTGTTGCTGCGGCGAGGATTGAGCCTGACCATTTGGACCTGCGCCGCTGGCTGGACCCGAAACTCCCGGATGCTCCGCTTCAAACTGCCTGAGTGCTTCTACAAGTTGCCCATATCTTTCAGCCTGTTCAAACACCGGCGCCCAGCGCCAATTCAGAAACACAAAACACAGCATGAATCCAAGCAGCATGACTGATAAATAACCCACTGCCCGGATCATCCATTTCATCCATCCTGGCTCAGAAGATCGCTGATCGCGGCCCGTATGGACCATGGAATCCAGCGCGCCGTCGTCATCTTCTTCAAAGTCTTTTGCCGCTGCGCCGGTAAGCTCAACGTCCTGTGAATAGCCCACGCGGATGGCGGAAAGCTTCTCAATGTTGCCGCCAATCCAGCCGAAGCAGCCTTCTTCATCCGTGTGCGGATCGTAAACCCAGGCCACCTGCTGCGGATTGGAAAAGAAATTCTGCTGGATAAACAGATCGTGCTCGGAGAGGAATACGCCGAAGCCGGGGTGCGAGTGATACCAGCCGACGATCTTATGTTCCGGGTACTCCTTGTCCTTGATCTTATATATATGTTCCCACGTGTCCTGGGTGAAGGTGACGTGAGCGCCGCCCTGCGCGGCATTGATGCCGGCGATGCAAGCTTCCACGGTCATGCGCTCATTCTCAGTATTGCCGATCAACACGCCGCAGACTTCCGCCTTCATTGAGGTCCGGGCATGCTGGCGGATTTTGCGCGCCACTTCCGCTTCCATCACGACCACAGGCTGCGTGGAAACCCTGACCTTTACTTTGGCCGGCTTTGGCATCAACGTGCCGCTCCCATCGCGCTTTGCCCGAGCACCTGTTTTTCGTCGCCGCCGATCAGATACGCGATTTCGCGTTCCGGAGAGCGGGCGGTAACAACGTCAAAAAGCGGAAGACCGAGCTGATCAAGAGTGCGATCTCCAAATGCTTCATGGCCGGAATATCCGTGCGCGGTAATCACGGCACGCATCTGGCCATCATTGGCGCATTTGCCTTTTGAGTAAGAGACTGTACCAACAGCAGCAAACAATTCTTCTTCCACGCCGCAGCCGGGACAAGCCAGCTTATGAATCACATCACGGCTGAATTCAAGCGCGACATTTTTTGATCCAAGGTCGAGCCGGGCGCGGTCAAGCAACTGGGCAAGAGAAAGATCGTGCGATGTTTCCTGAAGCCGAATCACCTCAGAAAAAGTGTAATGGCTCATGCAGTCGCGGTTCTCAGTGTATTCAACCTTATAAGAGGTATGGTTCAGCCCTTCAAAAATGAAGCCCTTCCCTGCCAGCACCGGCAGGCCGTGCAACAGCTTTACCGCTTCCTGCACCTGTAACCCGCCGATGATGGAAGAGATGGTTGGCGTGGTGGCGACTTTGCCTTCCGTATCGTTTTCCAGCGCCAGCAGATTGCAGGACATGCGCTTGTTCAAGATGGCCCAGTCCGTTTCACCCAGCGTGCATTCATAGCAAGGCGGCTGTCCGGCTTTGAATACGCGGGCGACGCCGTTGATGCCTTCAATAGCGCCATCAATCCAGGGCTTGTTCATCTTCCAGCAGGCGCGATTGATCCATAGGCGTGCTTCACGGTTGTCGAGTCCAGCAATCACAACGTCCGCCCAAGCGAACAGTCCCAGCCCAAGGCCGTGAACCACGTTAGCTGTGATGGCATGCACGCGGGCCTCGGGAAAAATGTTTCTGACCGCGTCGGCTGCGGCATCAGCTTTGCGGCGGCCTACGTCCGACGCGCGATAAAGAATGCTGCGCGAGAGATTGGAAGCTTCAATGGAATCGAGGTCGACAACAACGATGTTGGCGAAGCCGAGCAATGCCATGTTCTTGAGAATCTCATTTCCCAGCGCACCGGCGCCGATGACCAGCACGCGCGCCGACCGGAGCTTTTCCTGGTCCCACCAGCCAATGAGACGGAAGCGGCTAAACCTGTCATCGTTGGCCGGAATGGATGCGCCGCCGTTCGGCGATGCCACAGACTTGCTCATCGCGCTCCTGCGGTGATTTCCGGTTGCAGGCGAAGAATGTCGCCTTCTTTTACGGCAGCGTCAGAGAGAGTTTGCGAATCCTGGATCTGGCGGCCTGAGTTCTTGTGGTGAAATTTGTAGCTGAGCGGAGCACCATCTGGGCCGTTTTGCGGCAATTGCAGCTTATCCACCAGCACGGCAATAATGCGATTCGCCGGCGCGTCGTCCGGCAGCTCCACTGGGACGCGCTTGTTTTCCGTTGAATCGTAAACAGTAACAGTTATGTTAGCCATGTTTTGAGATTTTCCTATCGCGCAGCCGAGGCCATTGGAACTTTCCGCACTTTAGCCTGATGAACAAAATCCGCCAGCAGGTTGTGGGGCGCGCTTCCGCCGGCCACAAAATCCCAATCGGATTCGTGCAGCAGAGCGTCCGTGCTGACCGCGAAGTTCAGGTTCTCGGCTTCAGGCTCCATGGACCGCGCTACCTTGGAGGTGACGATGCCGAGCAGGTTGCCGAACTCGTCATAGACAGGGCCGCCGCTGTTTCCCGGACTGATAGGCGCGGAAACCTGCAACACGTCATTACCCGGCGTGCGCGAAACGATTCCGTTGCTCACGGAGAAATTCAAGCCTTCAGGATGGCCGATGACAAAAATCTTCTCGCCCATTTGCACGCTGCCGTAAGTTGCGACGGGCTGGGTGAATTCCGCATCGCCGTAGCGGCGTTCCAGCCAGAGCAGTGCGACATCAAGATGCTTGTGGCGGCCAACCACCTGCGCTGATGCCCAGCCGTTCATGCCGACGGAAACCATTACTTTCTGTGGGCC
>JBARNL010000341.1:0-4936 GCA_049802955.1 Candidatus Angelobacter sp. | reverse complement strand
GGATCACATGGCGGGCTCAATGGACATGACATTGTTCTAGCAAAGGGCGAGGGTTCCCGCATTTTCATTTATGAGTTCGAAACTGACTATCCAGGCCCTAGTTGACGAGTTTCGACCATCTCACGCTGTTCGCGCTACCATGCCCAATTCGCGCGGCAGCCAGGTATTTAGCCGTTCCTGTAGCTTCTTCATTTCCGAGCAGGCCACCCGATCAAAAGCAACACCAGCGCGGCCGCTATTGTGCGACCAAACCACGTTGCCACTGGCGTGCAACGTAGTAGACGTCTCAGGAAGCATCAAGCTCATGGTGACCGACGCTCCGTGCGGCAGCGGCTCAGCGGCATTCAGGCAGAGACCGGTCTGGCTCACGTTGAGCACGTTCACCTGATGCAGCGTACGCTTCCAGCCACGATACGCCAGCGTTCCCGCAACCAATTTTATTGGCACGGTATGGCGATATGCGGCAATTCTCTGCTGCGCAATAGCGGTATAAGAGGCCTTCAAACTCCGGGTCAGCATATCAACGCTTACCGGCTTAGGCACTCGGATCTGGATGCGCTTATGACTGGAGTGGTCCAACCGAGCCGTTGGCATCAGGCCAATGGAGAGGCCACGCCACCGCGACCCAGGCTGAAGCAGGCTGAGATCGGCGGCGCAAGGCATGTCAAAGTCGCAAATGGCAAGATCAAGCCTGGCATTGTGCAGTATCCTTTCCGCTTCCAGAACACTGGAGGCCGCGAAAACGCTGATGCCAAAACTTTCCATCACTCTTCTGGACATGCTGAGCAATGCCTCGTCCGGCAACAGCAGCAATGCCGAAAAGACGTTCCATGGCGAGAAATGCCGATTGCCGCTGGACGCGATATCGTGCGGTAAGTTCCCTGAACTCATAAATGATCCCGGAGCTTGCATTCAAATTTGAGTGGTCAATTGTGAAGCAGCGTAGGTTTTGGCGCCGTGAGCGGAGTCACATATCTCACTTGAACCATTTTCGTTGTCAATCAGAGTCTCACGGAACGTGCCGCCGTCTCTACGGATTTTTTACTTAAGGCGCATCAAAATTTGCACTAGAGGAGCGGTTGCCCGCTATGATCGTGCGGAGCGTGAAGACGAATGGAGTGTGCGCTTGCGCCACTCTTCCGCGGTGATCTCCCAAATCTCGGATGGCAAGCGTCCGGAAACGTAATCACGGTCTTCCCTGGCAATCACGCGCATGCCCTGCTTTTCCGATATGCGCTGCGATCCTGTATTGGCAATGGCTTTTGGAACGCGCAGCACCGGGAACGTCAGCACGTTGAACCAATAATCTGTCACTGCGTCACAGGCTTCGGTCATCAAACCTTGTCTTTGCCATGGCAGTCCCAGCCAGAAACCACGATTATCGGTTTCACTGCGGAACAGACTGATTGCGCCGATGAGTTGGTTCGGAGCGGCTTTCAACCGCAGCGTCCAGGCCCATTCGTCTCCACGCGCGACAGCGGGAAGAGTAACATGACGATAAAAGTTATAAGCACCATCGGGCGGATAAGGCCACGGGACAGCGTTTCTGATATAGCGAACAATTTCCCAATGTGGAAACAGTATCTGCGCCTGCTCAGCGTCAGCCAATTCCAGCGGACGCAAGATAAGGCGTGAGGTTTGGAGAGCAGGAGTCATTGGGATTTTTAAATCTAAAGTTTCAAATTTGAAATTTCAAATCTAGCCTGCCTTGGCTTTTGGCCTTTCCAGCGGTTCCCTTCCGCCGGGATCGGTAATCAACCTAGCGCTGTGGTTATAGGTGAGATACGCCCAGGCCCATTCGCTGATCACAAAAAGCCGGTTGCGGAAGCCGATAAGAAACAGCAAGTGAATGAACAGCCAGGCCAGCCACGCAAAATAACCGGAAATGTGGATCTTGCCGGGAAAATCGGCGACTGCGCGCGAACGTCCGATGGTCGCCAGACTACCTTTATCCAGATACTCAAACTTCTCGCGCGGCTTACCTTCTACCGATCGTTTGATCTGGCGCGCGGCGAACTTGCCCATCTGGATGGCCGCCGGCGCAACGCCTGGCACTGGCTGGCCGTTGCTGCGCGTGGCTGAAGCAAGATCGCCGGCAACAAAAACTTCAGGATGCGCCGGCACCGTGAGATCAGGCTGAACAATCACGCGTCCGGCTCGATCAACGGGAACGCCCAACATCCTGCCCAGCGGTGATGCTGATACGCCTGCGCCCCAGAGAATGACTGAGGCAGGAATTTTTTCCTTGCCGATCCAGACCGCGCCGTCTTCGATGTTCGTAACCATCGCGCTGGTGCGGACTTCAACACCCATTTCTTTCAACTGGCGCTCAGCGCTGGCAGAAAGATCCTCTGGATAGGCAGGCAAAACGCGCGGGCCGCCTTCCAGCAAAATAATGCGCGACCGGCGCGGATCAATGGAGCGAAATTCCTTGGTCAAATGCCGGCCAGCAATATCAGAGATCGCGCCGGCAAGTTCCACGCCCGTTGGCCCGGCACCCACGACCACAAAATTCAGCGGTGGCGGAGTGCGTCCTGCAAACAGTTCGCGCTCGGCGGTCTCAAAGGCCATCAGGATACGGCGTCGAATTTCCGTGGCATCTTCCAGGGTCTTTAATCCGGGGGCAAAATCCTCCCATTCCGGATGGCCGAAATAGGCGTGCGTGGCTCCGGCGGCCACAATCAGGTAATCGTAAGGCAGATCCAGCACTCCAGCCTGCGCAAAAGCCGGGCGGTCCGGGGATCCCGCGTCCAGGTCACCCAGCCGGACAAGTCTTTTTTGCAGATCGAAAGCTTTCACCTCACCCAGCAAGACCTCAGTGTTGGCGGCCCGCCGCAGCACGGTACGCACGGGAGAGGCAATTTCAGCGGGTGAAAGCACTGCCAGCGCCACCTGATAAAGCAGCGGCTGAAAGGTATGGTGGTTTTTGCGGTCCACCACGGTTACCTGCACAGGGGCATCGGCGAGTGCCTTGGCGGCATTCAGCCCGGCAAAACCCGCCCCAATGACCACTACCCGGGGCCTATTAACGTGCTGTGTCATCGGTAACATTGTAGCCAGCCATAACCCAACGTACACTGCTGATGGTAAAAGCTTTATTGGCGCAACAGCCGGAGAGCTGGAAATCAGGGCAGTGGCAAAAAGCATGAATTTCTAGGCATGCTCCCCGATTGCGGCGACAGTTGCTCCGTGCTACGTTGCAGCCAGTCAGTCAATCAGTAATGCAACATATATAGATCGTTGTGATAGAGCCCGGGATTCCCTGATTTTTAGTGACACCCGGTACGAGTGAAAAATGCACATTGATGATCTGCTCAGAATTGCGATGGAGCGTAAAGCCTCCGACCTTCATTTGAAAGTTGGCAACTATCCGCACGTGCGCGTGGATGGCGAACTGGTGCCGCTTACGGAACAACCTCGCGTTTCCGCGGAAGACATGTTGAACATGGCTTTCAGCATGATGTCCAACCGGCAAAAGCAAAAGTTCAAAGAAGTGGCCGAACTAGATATGGCCTATGGCGTCGCCGGCCTGGGACGCTTCCGTGTCAACGTCTTTCAGCAGCGCGGCAACGTTGGCCTCGTACTGCGCGTGATTCCAACCAAGATTCGCGCGCTGGAAGAACTTTATCTGCCAAAAGTGATTGAACACATTTGTGAAGAGGCCCGCGGACTAGTGCTGGTAACCGGCGTGACCGGTTCAGGTAAATCAACCACACTGGCCGCCATGCTCGATCGGATCAATTCCAGCCGGTCTGAGCACATTATTACGATTGAAGACCCTATCGAATTCCTTCATCGTGATAAGAAAGGTTTTGTCAACCAGCGTGAAGTGGAGGTGGACACTCCCTCGTTCGGGTCAGCCTTGCGAGCTAGTTTGCGTCAGGACCCGGACGTGATCCTGGTGGGCGAAATGCGCGATCTGGAGACAATTTCCACCGCGCTGCACGCCGCCGAAACTGGTCACCTTGTTTTCTCAACACTGCATACATTGGATGCAGTCGAAACCATCAACCGCATCATAGCTGTATTTCCTCCACCGGAGCAGAAGCAAGTGCGTAGGCAGCTTGGCGACACATTGCGGGCCGTCGTCAGCCAGAGACTTGTTAAGCGGGCTGACGGTGCAGGCCGCGTCCCAGCCACTGAGGTACTGATCTCTACCGCGTTTGTCCGCGAGTGCATCATGACCCCGGAAAAGACGCGCCTGTTGCATGAGGCCATTGGCGCCGGCACCTCCCAGTACGGTATGCAGACGTTTGACCAGTCCCTCTACGATTTGTACTCGCAAGGCCTGGTCAGCTATGAAACCGCCTTGGAGAACGCCAGCAATCCAGACGACTTCAAGCTCAAAGTGCAAGGCATCCATTCCACAGCGGACGCCGCACGCGAGCAAATGGAGCAAGCCGGATTTAGCGCCGGAAGAGCGTAAAAGCTCAACTTGTAAACAACCACCAAAACGAAATACCCAGGGGAGACGCGAAAAGAGCGTCTCCTTTATTTTTTAGACACTATTTCTATGGCTCTGCTCCAAACCGCTCAAGGCGCTCGTGAACCGCCGATGCAATTCCCACCTGCCGCTGCAGCGCGGCTCGGTGCGTGGGCGCCCCGCCGCTTATCGAATCGCGGACCGCAGGCTGGGCCCCATGCAAGCCCGGTTTTGGGTTGCATGGGTCGAGAAGCCTTCGGCCAAGAGATGCCTTCAAAAGCGGAGCTCTGGCCCAGTCATCAGCTTGAAGTTATGGTGCGTGCCGCTGCTCCAGAAGATCTCGTCGCCAGCCTCCACGCGGAGGCCCCAGCGCTGCTTCAGGAACTCGACGCCGCCGCCAGGAAACAGCGTGCCATGCGTCTCGCTGCTGCTGAAGCTCACCGGAATGAATATCGGGTTACCCTGCTCGGTCAGCGTCGTCTCCGCTGCCATGTGTACGAATCCGCCCTTCAC
>JBARNL010000340.1:0-1941 GCA_049802955.1 Candidatus Angelobacter sp. | reverse complement strand
GAGCGCGGCGGCAAAGTTTCCGTCGGCAGCGGCAGTGAGACCTGGTCGAGTGGTCATAGCGGGCAATTTTAATGCAAAACCTCACCGCGGATTAACACGGATAAGTGCGGCTCATAACTTCTTTTTTTCCGTGCCGCGCACACGCTTGTACTTAAGCGAAACGAGTCCCCGGGAAAACGTCTTGTTTTCGATCAGCTTAAAATTGCGCTGAGGAAAGCCGCTGGGAAAAAGCGGCAGGCCCTCACCCAGCAGCACCGGCACTACGCCGAGATGGATTTCATCCACCAAATCGGCTTTCAGGAAGTCACGCGCAATTTCACCGCCGCCCATCAGCCAAATGTCCTTGCCTTTATGCTGACGGATTTCTTTCACCAGCCTTTTCGGGGACATATTCACAAAAATCTTGCCGTCGCGCTCACCCGCCGGCAGCGTGCGGGAAAGAACATAAGTCTTCAACTTTGGTCCAAAGCCGCCTTCACCTTGAGCTTTAGCAATTTCATAAGTCTTGCGCCCCATAATGCCGGTATCGATTGAGGCGTTGAAGGCCGCGAACTCATGCATAAAATCTTTGGGCATAAATAAAAAGTCGAATGTGCCATCCAGCCGGGCAATGTAGCCGTCAATACTTGTCCCAAGAGCCAGAATAATTTTCCGCATGGCTCTGAATCTTACTCCAAGTAACACACGCCAAAAGACTGATCGCCGCATTCAGAGCATCGGCCCGCGGACTGTTGCGGCGTAATCACCATGGGATATTCACAGGCGCTGCAGGTCTCCCACGGAGAAATCTGTCGCGAGCTAAAACCATAACGCTCGCGCAGCACTCTTTCCGTTTCCGCAAGAATCCGCTGGCATTCCTCTGCGCTCAGAAGTTTGTGCTTCGCAGCCCAGGCTTCGCGGTCGGCATAGCTGGGAAACTTTGGCGCTTCTCCCCATTGCCATGAAGGATCGGCGGCGTTGCGGCTGCGGCCAAGCAGATGCAGATGAACCCGGCGATGCTCCGGGCCAGACTTCATTCCGGCAGAACCAGGGCCGCGAGGCTCGGCAGCAAAGTTCAGCGCCCAGTTGCCGGCTTCAAAATAATTGATGCAGCCGAGCTCAAGCTGCGGCAGCGTGCGCAACATGGCCTGTCCGGCGGCCGCAACCAGAAACGACCAATCCGTAAACTCCGTGGGCGTAAGTTCTCCTCGCTCCCACACTTCACGCGGAGGCAGCACCAGCAAGTTACCGCCATCTTCGCGGCTCACCAGAGTTGCACCTTTGTCCGGCAGCGCCAGATGTCCGCCAGGCAGGTAAAAAGTATCCGTCCCAAAGCGTGCTCCTTGTCTTCAGGGTAGCAGGCCGATAAAAGCGGCAGCTCAGGCGTGCAGCTCTGTAATTCCAGTGCTGCTGGCCAGCGGGGGCGCAACTCGCAGTTCAGAGACAGCATCCATTTTTAGGAAGCTACAGGGGAATCTACCATGATGAAACGCATACTTTTAGCAACACTATTTGCAGGACTGACCGCGTTCAGCGCCAACGCGCAACAGAATCTGCCTTCGGGCACCGAGATCAAAGTAAGAACAGACACCGCCATTCCCGCGAAACCTGCGGCTGACTAACGCTACAGCGCCAGCGTAAGCGACGATGTAAAAGACGCTTCCGGCAACGTGCTTATCCCTCGCGGATCGCGCGCTCGCCTGGTTGCTGTCCCATCTAATGACGGCAAAGACACCAACCTCGATCTGCGTTCCGTAACCGTAAACGGCACTCCGTACCTGATCGACGCAGCCGGTTCCGGCAGCGGCACTCCCGGCGGACTGGGCGCGAACAAGCGCACCGGAATGTACGTGGGCGGCGGCGCGGCTGTAGGCGCTTTGCTCGGCGCACTGCTGGGCGGCGGCAAAGGCGCGGCTGTAGGAGCTGTGCTCGGCGGCGGCGCCGGCGCGGGCACCCAGGTCC
>JBARNL010000339.1:0-8985 GCA_049802955.1 Candidatus Angelobacter sp. | reverse complement strand
AAGGAAATCAACAAGGTCACATTCATCGAGACTACGAGATAAATAATGGCAGGTTTGCAGCAAAAAACGGTACGGCCACGGCTGGCGTGTGAAATCACCTCGGAAGGGGTGATCGCCGCCCGGGCCGCCGATAAAACACCGCGGCTGGAGGTGTTTACCTCACGGCGGTTCAATGAGGGCACGATTGCGCCCGGATTGACTGTTCCCAACATCCTGAACCCTGAGGCATTGCGCACCGCATTGAGTAGCGCACTGGGCGCGGTGGCCGGGAAATCGAAAGACGTAATCGTGGTGTTGCCCGATGTGGCCGTCCGCATGATGCTGCTGGATTTTGAGTCCCTGCCGGCCAAGCGCGAAGAGATTGAGCCAGTCCTTCGTTTTCGCCTCAAAAAATCGCTTCCCTTCGATGTAGACCATGCGACGCTTTCTTATGACATCACGCGCGCCAACGGCACAGTCAGGGTAGCAGCGGCAGTAGCGCCGCACGAGATCATTGAAGAGTATGAAAAGGCATTTCGCGATATTGGATATGAGCCGGGCGTAATCCTGCCCTCGTCACTGGCGGCGCTTGGGTTGGTGGATGGCGAACGTCCAACGCTGGTCCTCAAAGTTGACCCCATGAACGTCACCATTACGGCAGTCGAGCGGCATGAGTTGCGGCTGGTGCGAACTCTTGATAACCCGCATGGCGGTATTTTTTCCGCCACGGACCTGTCTGAAGTCGTGCTGCCCTCAATCGTTTTTTTTGAAGATACGTTTGCCGCGCATATTGAAAAGATTTACGTGGGCGGCGCTGCTCCGCTGGAAGAACTTGGTCCCCTGCTCCACCAGCAGACTGGCGCGCAGGTACAGGAACTGGCTCCGGAACTGAGCGCCGAGCAGAACCTTAGCGGCGAACATGTCTCACCCGCCACCATGGCGGGAATTGTGGGGGCTTTGCTGGGATAATGCGCCTTACTATCAATCTCGCTTCGCAGAAGTATGAGGATGTGCGCCAGTTTTACGTGCGCTGGAGCATGGCAATCGCGTTGTCGGCGCTGCTTATGCTGGTGCTCATGGGACTGGCATGGAGAAATTTCTCGAAGTCATCGGACTCCGGCAAGCGCATCAAGCAATTGCAGGCTGAAATTGGCGAACTGCAAAAACAGCGGGCCGAGGCGGAGGCAATCTCAAGTCTTCCTGAAAATCACGACGTCACAGCCCAGAAAAATTACTGGAACAGGCAGATTAACCGCCGCCAGCTTTCCTGGACGCAGTTGTTCAACGATCTCCAGAAAATTATGCCGGCCCGCGCCTTCTTAAGTTCGGTGGCGCCGGAAATAACCAAAGACAACCGGCTTAAGCTCACGCTGGTGGTAATGGGCGATACTCACGACAATGGACTTGAACTGCAGAAGAAGATGGAAAAATCAGAGCGGTTTCGTAATCCGCAAATCACCAGTGAAATGGCGCAGGAAAAGGGGAAGACTGAAATCCAGCTTTACAAGTTTGAAATTGTGACTTACTACACTCCCACGGCGCCGATGCAGGGGCGTACCTCTACTCGCGAGGGCTTTTAATGAATAACCTGGCGAAAACGAAAAAACAGTTTACTTCGATTCTCTCGGTACTTGGCGCTGTGAACCTGGTGCTGATTATCTACTTGCTGCTGCCGGGATCGAGTCCTTCGGCCCGGGCAGCCCAGGAAGAAAGTTTGCGTCAACAGAAGAAGGCGCTTACCAGTGAAGTCACCCCGTTGATTGGCATCGATAAAAAACTGGCCCAAACCCGGTTGGATGTAAAGAAATTCTATGAACAAAAAGTGCCAAACCAGTTTTCCGAGATTTCCCAGCATCTGGAAAAGTTGATGAAGGATGCGGGCGTAACTACGAAGGGCGGAATCCGCTATACCCAGGAACATAACACCAGCAATGACAAGGACAAGCTTGAGTTACCTGACGTGCAGCAGATCGGTGTTGACACCACCGTTACCGGTGAGTACTCCAAAGTCGCGAAATTTATTAATGCCATGGAGCAGGACAGGTTCGTGTTTATCATCAATCAGATCGCGCTTAGCAGCCAGGAAAGCGGTGTGGTATCACTGCAAATTAAATTTGAGACATTCCTGAAGGAAAGCTAGCAAGCGGCGCGGCGGCAAGCGTTCATAAAGGAGAAGGACCTAAAAAGTGAAGATAGGCGCGGAAAACAAGAAGCAGTTGCGGATAATGATCGTCTTGCTGGCGATCTTGCTGCTGGTCGGCATTTACAATTTTGTCGACTTTGGCACCAGCTCCGCAGCTTCTCCCGCTCCCGCAACTTCCACGCAGGTCGCTCACACGCAGGTCTCTGAATCAAAGAAGGCCGGCGCGCCACAGCTATCCGATAGCACACTTGATCCAAGGCTGCACGTTCGCGAACTGGCCGCCAGCCAGAACGTAAAGTATGAAGCCGGCGGACGAAATATTTTTCGCATGGAAGAATTGAAACCGACCGAAACAACGGTTGCCAGCGTCAGACAGCCATATGGGCCTGACCTGCCGCCGACGCCTACTCCTACACCGCCTCCGCCGCCGATCCCGCTCAAGTTTTACGGGTTTGCCAGCAAACCCACAGAGCCGAAGAGGATCTTTCTTGACGATGAAGGTGAGGTATTCGTCGCCCGGCAGGGTGACATCGTGGAAAGAAAATACAAAGTCATTCAGATCAATAACACCAGCGTGATTATTGAAGACGTGCTCAACAGCAATCGGCAGACGATCCAGTTATCTGCAAAATAGCCTGCGAGAAATTTACGATGCGTTTTATGAAATCAATTCGGCCTCAGCCCAGAGAATCCGGCTACGTGCTGCTGGCGGTAATGCTCACGCTTACGCTCATATTGATCGCCCTGTCCGTGGAAGCGCCGCGGATTGCGCAACAGATCAAGCGCGAAAAAGAAGAAGAACTGGTACATCGAGGAAAAGACTACGCTACCGCGGTAAAGCGATTTGTTCACAAGAGCGGCGGCCAATATCCGGCCTCTATTGAGCAACTGGAGAATACCAACCACATCCGTTTCTTGCGCAAAAAGTATGTAGATCCCATGACTGGCGAGGCAAACTGGAAAATGGTGCATGTGGGTGAAGCCGAGATCAAGATTCCCGCGCCCAACCCGGGTCTCGCTGGTGGCGGGGGGACAAATCCAGGCTTGGGCGGCAGCTCTGGAGGATTAACTACCAATCCTGCTGCTGTCACTCCACCCCCCGGGTTGGCCCAGACTCTAAACCCACAAACAGGACAGCCACAAACTCAGCCTGGAGGCGCGGGACAGCTAGGATCATTGACTACTACGGGGATTGGCAACGGGCAAACGGTTGGCGGCGGCCAGATCATGGGCGTAGCCAGTGTCAGCAAGAAAGAAGGGATCAAAGAATTCAATGACAAAGACCACTACGACGAATGGTATTTCGTTTACGACCTGCGCCTGGAACAGAGCGGCGGAACAGGCGTAACCGTGGCTGCGCCACGCACTGGAAGCGCCACAGGATCTTCCGGCGCTCCGGCAACCACAGGCTCCCCAGGAGCTACCGGCTCCCAGAACGCGCCAGGAACTCAAAATACGCAAGGCAACTCAGGGCAGCCCACGCCGACAGGAACTCCTGCGCCGCCTCCGCAGTAGCCGGAGTTAAAAACTAAAAAGCCTCGTCTTGGCGACGAGGCTTTTAATTTCGAAAAGTCTTTATTACACGTTAAAGGAAGAACCGCATCCGCAGGTGCTCTTCACGTTCGGATTCTCAAACTTGAAGCCAGAGGCTTCCAGGGTCTCCACAAAGTCCACAACGCAGCCATTCAGATACATGGCTGAAGTCGCATCCACGTAAACTTTCAAATCGTCAAAGGTATAAATCTTATCCATAACTCCGGGCGCGTTCTCAAATGACATGGAGTAGGAGAAGCCGGAGCAGCCGCCGCCGACTACGCCGATACGCAAACCTGCCGGCACCGGGTTCTGCTGGCCCATGATCTCCTTGACCTTGGTCACTGCCGTGGGAGTCAGATTTACCGGCAACTTGGAAGTGGTTTCTACGTTCGGGGTCGTGGTGGTAGCCATTTGTGTCTCCTTAAAAGCTGATTCCAGCCCTTATTATACATTGCTTGGCGGTGATTCTATTGGACTTCTTACGGTTTAGATGAACCAAAGCATACACGCGTCGCAGGATTTTCCTGTCCAACTCAGCTTCTTTTCATCATTCGGCTTCTTTCATCATTCATCCAGCGACCACATCCAGCGCCCATTGACCATTCAACCTCGCAACCAGCCTATCGGCAACTCACAAAAGATACTGGCCGGCAACTCGCAAAAATACTTGATTTTGCCGCCTCTGCCGGGCTTATAATGCCGGTAAAGGTTCCACCTACACCCGCCGCGGCCAGCGGTTGCGGCTTCTCTGTAAGCGGAACCGGCCAAAATTCAAGGTGGTGTTCTATGACGCCTCTTCTCATTCTTTGGGCCGGTTTAACAGTCGTGCTGATCGTCCTCCTGATCTATCGCAACACTCTTTCCATGCATGAAGACGACCAGTTGTTCCTGGGAAACTCTGAAGCCCACATGGCTAAAGAGCAACAGGATCTCATCGTAAAAATGAACAGGATTGAGCCGTGGGTAAAGGTGTGCGGCGCGGGTTCTGCATTATTGTTCGTTCTCATTGCGGGAATGATGCTCTACTCGCGATTCAACATTTAGGCCGGCGCAGGCTATAGTCCGCTTCGATTCGGCGAAGCTCGCGTGTCTATGATCCAAGATGGATCAGAGTTGAGGAATGGTGTTTCCTGAACGCTTGCGCGTCAGACACCCTGAGCCGCAAGTGTGGATACTTCCACCGGCAATTCCAATGCGATGCGTGCGCCATGGGGCTCAAGGTTTTCCGCGTGGATCTCTCCGCCGTGCTCTTTTACGATTCCATAACAGATGCTCAGGCCCAGGCCGGTGCCTTTGCCGACAGGCTTTGTCGTATAAAAGGGATCGAAAACACGATTCAGATCGGTGAAGCCGTTACCATTGTCGTCAAAGCAGAGCATCACTCGGCCATTATTGCAACTCGCCTCAATCCTGATTCGCTTCCTGGAAAATCCGTCCAGCGCGTCAATGGAATTATTCAGCAGGTTCAATAGGATTTGCTTGAACTGATCTTCATCCAGAGCCACAGCCGGCAGGCCGGGTTCAATCTGCACCTGGACCTCAATATCGTGATTATGCAGATGGTACTCGCGCAACGCCAGAACGTCCTGCAATAGGATTTCAAGGTTTGCTGACTTTTTGGCCAGGCTGTTCTGCCGCGCAAACCGCAGCAGGTTTTCAATAATTCGCTTCATACGCTGGGCTTCACGCAGCATTTTGTCCAGCTTCTGCCGCGCCGGGCCTTCTGGAATATCGTCGCTAATGAGCTCGGTATAACCCACAATGGATGTGAGGGGATTATTCAATTCATGAGCAACGCCGGCGACGAGCTGTCCAATGGCCGCCAGCTTTTCCGCGCGCGCCAATTGGCGGTGCAGGGCCGCATTGTCCACCGTGACTGCCAAGTCGCCCGCCAGCAGCTCGATCTTGGTTAACTCTTCTGCATTCACTCGCGTCACATCCCGGGGATCGCTCAGGCCAATGCATCCCACGTGCGCGCCGCGCATCGAGCGCAGCAGCACAAGTATCTGATTCCCTTTCACCCAATGTGCGGACGGTTCAAAACTGGCGTCGCTCGGTACCTGGCCGTATTTTTCCATTTGCTCCGGCCGCAGGATTACCGATCTCTCACCCAACCTCTGGCCAATGCTGCATGCTTCCACCAGGTCATCAAACTTCCAGACCTCATTGCATTTGTGTTCGATCAAAGTTTTTGCATCGCCTTCATAACCGGCGTTTCCCGCGCAAAACAGGTTTCTGCCATCATTGCTGAGAATAATCACGACCCGGTCAAAGGTGCTGGTCTCCCTTATAGCGGCGGCCATTTCGCTGCAAACAGAATTTACGTCCACTCCGCTTAGAAGTCTGGATGTAATGCCGGAAAACTTCTGCAATTGGCGGTTCAGTTTCTGTTCACGGCGGCCAGCGGACCGCAGGAACTCTGATTTGTCCTCCAACAATGTCAGGATCATTCCAAAAGCGACAAAGAATTTGGGAGTGTTCCACAGTTCGGGGTTGATCTTGAGGCCGGGCGCCCATACATCCATCATGTGTGCAACGGGAAAAACCGCGCCCCAAAGAAGAAAGCCTCCAGCACTGGTGACGACTCCGGGCGACCAACGCGGATAGCGCCTGTAAAACAAAAATCCTGGAAAGGCACAACCCAGAGTAAGAATGGCTAGAAAGCCAAAATCATAGTCCCCATGCCATGCCCGCACCATGGCCACAGTCCCGGTGGCGGCAACGATAGGCGCCCAGAGAAAAAATGTGGCGGCGACCTTGCGGCGCAGCACCACGAATAATAGCGTCCCGTAAAAAATAATGGCAGCGCAGGAAATGTAGAGCCATCGCCAGTTCAGGTCGTATGCCAGTCCGGCGGTGTAGGCCAGAGCAGGCAGGCCGGTCAAGGTAAGGAGGCTGAATGTCAGCCGCCTATCTTCAAAAAATGATGTCAGAGAAGCAATGAAGTAGAGGGCGGAAAGCTGAAGGCAGCCCAGATCTATCATGAACGTCAACGGAGTTAGATTGCCGTCAGCGGGCTCAAATACCTGGACAAAAAAATGGACAAAAATCAGCCCCCAGGCCGCGATCCAAAGATGTAGCCGCGGCGATTTAATATGCCGGCGCAGCGCCACAAAAATGCCGACCATGACGGCCAATACGAGAATGGTGGGAAGCTTATCGAAGAATATGGCCATTTCCGCAACTTTCAGGTTGTGGGGGAGCCCAACTTTAACACGGCCATTCTGAGAAGGCGCTTATAAAAATCACGCCGGAGTAACCTAGGTAACTGCTTTACAACTGAGCGGTTTGGCCCACTTTGGGAAAAACTACTTTTTTGACCCCGTTCCACCGCAACCGCTATACTGCAAACACCGCTTACAACCACGCCAAATCAAATGTTCAACGGCGCGAAAGGGCGATTAGCTCAGCTGGTTAGAGCGCCTGCCTTACAAGCAGGAGGTCCACGGTTCGAGTCCGTGATCGCCCACCATATCAAATCAATATTAGCGATTAGCGGGTTTGTGTTTAGAAATTGAGTGGTTAAATTTGCTGCAAATTTAATTGACCCGCCTTTTTCAGGCGGGCCAATCAACACGGCAGATGAGTTGCAGATGTCGAATACTTATGCTGCCCTGCGTCTAATAGTGGACACAGGCATTCCCTCGTCCCAATCAGTGAAAGCGATTACGGCCACCTCATTTGCTGCCTGTCCGTAGAAAAATGCAGACTCAGGTTCTCCCGCGAATCCGTGTAACACCGGGCCCAAGGCTGCTGTGGCGGCTTGAACGGCGTCCAACGTGCCATGCAATTTGAAATTGATTGGTTTATTGCCGGTTCCCTCGTAATCTGTCATTAAAGACACTCCGGCGACCATGCCCGCGTTTACAAATGCTGCCGTCGCGGCTCCGCCTTTGCGCCGGATGGCGAAAATGGTTCCCAAAGTGAGGAAATAGCCGGTTACCGCTACGTCCAGCCATGCGTGAATTCTTGGTGAGATAAATTTCGGCACGTTGTTGAACGCATCGGGAATAGTAGCTTCGTTGAAGCCAGAATTTCTGATTGCCTCCACTCCACTTTTGATTTGCTCAGACAGGTTGCTCTGTTCATTGAACCGGCTCGGCTGATTGAAACCGCCACCTTCACTGCCGCTCTCAGCAGGGCGCAGCATTGCATCTTGATTGGTTTTTGTCATGTACTCTCTCCTCAATGAATTGTTTGGCTCTTTTGTTTGGATGTGAATGATGAGGCGAATGTTTTTCACCTGGAGAAAGTTTTGAGTGACTTTGGAAGCGACATTACGAGCGCTGCTCTACTTCGCCGTTCCAAATCGTATTCCCCCTGAGATGATGCGGGGCGAACCATAATTCAGTACTGGCGTTGCGGCGGTCTGGATTTTTGCGTCCAGCACATTCGCTGCATTCGCCGACCAGGTCCACCGGCCAATCTGTTTTGAGATTGAAAGGCCGACGACGGAATATGGCTGGAGGTTAAATTGGTTCAGATCGTCGTCGAACTGGCTGCTGGCAGCTCGCACCAAGGCCATTAAGGTCCACGCCCGGGGTGCGGTAAACGTGCCGGAAAATGTGACTGCATGTGTAGGAACTTGAGGCACATGTTTTCCGATCAAGATGGGGTCCGCACTGAAACTGCTAACCACGGAATGTAAATACTCATATCCGGCGCGCAACTGAATGCGGGGCAGTACATAAAGCAGGTCTCCATCTAATCCCCGAGCGCGTGCGCTCCCCAAATTCTCTCGCAAGCGGGTGATCAGAGCGGCAGTCGCGAATTGCGTGACATTCGCCACCGGATTCTCCACATTCTGCTGAAAAAACGAGCCACTCACCAGGACGCGGCGGTGAAGGTAACGAACTCCGGTTTCGCCGCCATAGATATGCTCTGCCTGCAACTGGTCATTCGCCAGGGTGAGAATGTTTCCTAATCTAAAACTCCGATACAGCTCATTCAAAGCCGGCGCACGAAAGCCTCCATAGGTCGATGCAGTGAGCTGCCATTGCGGGCCAAGGTCATACACCGCGCCCAGGCGGGGACTCCAAGCGGTCTCTTCATGAGAGCTCAGGACCGTCTGCGCTAAACTGAGATTTGAGAGCTTGGTAGTTCGATTAAATCCATCATCGTTCAACCACCAGTCGAGGCGAACACCTCCGGACAAGCGCAGCCGATTCTTAACAATCTTGGAAATCTCGGCGAAACCACCGACAAGATTGCTTCGCCCGCCACCTGAGACAAGGCTTGTGGGTAAGCTGGTGAAGAAGACCGTTTCATCGGACTGTCCATGAATATAGCGCCCGTCCACACCAAAGGAAAACTGCGCTGACGAAATA
>JBARNL010000338.1:0-2298 GCA_049802955.1 Candidatus Angelobacter sp. | reverse complement strand
TCTCTGGCGCGGACGCCTGTTCGACGACCGCGACACCATGGACGCTCCCCATGTCGCGCTGATCAGCGAATCACTGGCGCGGGAGAAATGGCCAAATCAAGATCCCATTGGACGCACCATCGAGTTCGGAAATATGGATGGTGACCTGCGGCTGCTTACGGTGATCGGCGTGGTGGGCGACGTGCGCGAAGCCAGCCTGGAAAAGCCGCCGCGCCCCACCATTTACGTGAACTATCGCCAGCGACCCCAGGCTACCTACCGTTTTAGCGCAGTGGTGAGGACTGCCGCAGACCCGGCGTCAGTGATTGCGTCAGCAAGAAAGATCATGCGCGATCTTGATCCGAACGTTCCGCCGAGCACCAGCAGCTTTACGGCGATCTTCGCCGCTTCCACCAGCGGACGTCGGTTCAACCTTGTGCTGTTCGGCATCTTTGCAGCTACGGCCTTGCTGCTGGCTGTTGCCGGAATATACGGTGTGCTTGCGTATTCTGTCGCCCGACGTACGCGGGAGATGGGAGTTCGTATGGCGCTGGGAGCGACTGCGGCCAACGTCATGCGTCTCGTCCTTGGGCAAGCGGCAATCACTACTGCAATCGGCGTAGTGCTTGGCCTGGTTGGCTCGTTCATCCTCATGCGCTCTCTGCAATCGATGCTGTATGAGGTCGGCGCTGCTGATCCCTTAACCTTTGCCGCCGTGGCGCTGTTGCTTCTTGTCGTGGCGCTGCTGGCTGCATATCTTCCGGCCCGGCGCGCGACCAAAGTGGACCCAAACGTGGCGCTGCGATACGAATAGCGGTTTTTTCGCAAAGAAAAATTAAAGCTGTGGAAAACATGGATGATTTCCTGACAGTCTTTGCCACGATGCGCCGCGTTTCATTTAATATGCATCCGTGGCCATACGTGAAATTCATGTAACCGGATACCGCTCTGTACGCAGTCTGCGGCTGCACCTGAGCCAGATCAACGTGCTGACCGGCGCCAACGCTACCGGCAAAACCAACCTTTATAACTCCGTTTTTCTGCTGGCCAAGGCGGCCGCGGGAGGCTTTGCCCAGGTGATTGCAGAAGAGGGCGGCATGCCGTCGGTTTTGTGGGCCGGCGCGCGCAAGAGCCGTTCAATGGGGACTATCCGCATGGAAGGCGTCCGCATGTCGCTGGGCATCAAGACAGACACGTTTTCTTACGAGCTGATTTGCGGCCTGCCCAAGCAGAGTTCAGGAGAGAAGTCGGCGTTTTCGCTCGATCCGGAAGTCAAGGAAGAGCGCGTGTGGATGGACGCGCCGCACGGATTGAAGGTGACTTTCTTTGAGCGCTCACCCAAAGGTGCGTGGATTCTGGATAACGACGAGCGGCTGGCCGACTATTCCGGCGAACTGCTGCCCACGGAATCCGTGCTTTCGCAGCTGCGCGAGCCGCATCTTTATCCTGAGCTTTCTTCGCTGCGCACAGAGATGAGCCGCTGGCGTTTCTATCACCACTTCCGCACGGACGCGGAGTCTCCGTTGCGGCATCCGCAGGTGGGTGTGCGCACGCCGGTGCTGGCGCATGATGGTCGCGATCTGGCGGCGGCGCTTCAGACCATCAATGAAGTTGGGCAGTCGCGAGATTTGCATGAAGCGATCCGGCAGGCGTTTCCCGGCGCGTCGCTTGAGATTGAGCATGACGAAGATAACGGAATGTTTGCCGTGCTGCTGCGCATGCCGGGCTTGCGGCGTCCTCTGCGCGCACGAGAACTTTCCGACGGCACGCTGCGCTATCTCTGTCTGCTGGCGGCGCTATTGAGTCCGCATCCGCCATCATTGCTGGCATTGAATGAGCCGGAGACGAGCCTGCATCCAGACTTGCTGGAGCCATTGGCAAAGCAGTTGGTGAACGCAGCAAAATATTCGCAACTATGGGTGGTTACCCATTCGCAGCGGCTGGCGGAATTGGTGGAGAAGTTTTCCGGTGAAGCGCCCATCAGTCTGGAGATTGCCGGCGGAGAAACGCGCGTGATCGGCCAGAGGATGCTGGATGAGAGCGAAGAGGAGGCGGGATGAGAAAAGCAGTTCTTAGCCATTAGCCTTTAGCTCTTGGCTTTGTGTTTAAGTCCGTAGCTTGCATTGCTCTATAAATAATTTCCATACGAACGCACAAACTCCGGACGCCTGCGAAGATTTATCTAATTCCTGTGCAAATCTAGGTACTTAAAGCTGCACTTTCAATATCGGCTAGGACTTCGATGAAGGACAAGTGTGATTGGTCCAAGTCAAACCGCCGCGATCAAAGAAACAAAGCCAAGGGCTAAGAGCTAACGGC
>JBARNL010000337.1:0-2354 GCA_049802955.1 Candidatus Angelobacter sp. | reverse complement strand
ATACCGGAGCGAGCGCTAACCAGAGCAACAAACCGACAATCGTTGCCGCCAATGGTGACGCAGGCAGCCGCCCCGGTAAGCCGCCTAAGAAAAAGAAGAAATTTCTGGTGTTTTAGCGGAAGCCACTCTCTTAACTAACGTCACCCCGAAGGGCGTGAGTGAGCAAGCGCCTTCTTCAGCTTGCGAGTAGCCTTGGGGACCTTTTGCCTGTCTTGCAGGTGCTAGGGTCCCACCTCAATCCAGAGCTTCACAACCCCTGCCGGGTACACGGCGTCCAATTACAGTTATGGACGCAAAATCCTGGATAGCGATTGTGGCGAATTTCATCGTCATTGCCGGGCTGATCTCCTACGGCTTCAATCTCTTTGCCGACTATCACGCCACCGGACGCTGGGCCAAAAACATAACCGGCCTGCTTGCGGGAGTCGGCATGCTCGCGCTTGCGGCATCCATGCTGTTAACGCCGCGTAATGCGCTGGTGATTCTGCAGGTCGCGCAGACTGGCGCCGCGCGCGTCTTCCTGATCATCAGCAGCATATTGTTGATGGCGGCCATCGCTGCCTTTGGCATCATCAATTATTCCCGTCCCCTTCGCCTGTGGCACCAGCGCCGAATTGGCCGGGACCTCCGTCGCGGACTGCCACGCATTCCTTAGAGCGGTTCCTGAGTTGCTATATCCATTACACACGTCGCGGCTAGCGATCCATCTCACCCCCGCGACGCGCCATCCTGTGGCGAGCCACCCGAACTGCGAAGTGTTTCGACACGGTTTCCGCGAAGGCGAAGGATCGGCTCTGCTGCACTATTAGGGTACCAGGACTGCTTGGAGGGTCGGTGCCCTGAAGAGTAGCAGAGCAGATCCTTCGCCTTTCGCATGCAGAGCATGGTCCGGATGAGAGCATGGTGTGCTCGGCTCAGGATGGCACATTCATGAGGATAGAGATTAGTGATCCGGGATACAGCAATCCTAGAATCACTTTAGTCTTTTACCTGCTCGGGGCTTCGCCTGCAATCTTTCCGTTGGCATTCCTTTTGGCCGAGTCTAGAATGGCTTCCCTATGCGAAAACTTTCGATCGTGACACTGTTCGCCGTTCTTGCTTTGACCGCCTGGACCCAGCAGGCGCAAGCGCCCGTGGAAATCACTTCTGAGCCCAGCCACCATCTGGTGTTTGAGAACATGTTTGTTCGCGTCTTTGCCGTCTCCGTCGATCCTGGCCAATCGACGCTGATGCACCACCACGGCCATGACTATCTTGGCATTACGCTGGGTGACTCCCAGATCACGAATACCAAACAGGGCGCGCAGCCCGCGCAGGTCTCAATTAAGGATGGCGACGTCAAATTCACGCCCGCCGGTTTGGTGCATGCCATCGCCAATAACGCCGGCACTCCGTTCCATAATCGTACGATCGAATTGTTGCAGCCCACTACCAACCAGAAAACCTGTACGGAATCCTGCGACATCCCTGTGCCGTGTGACTCCCCTGACAAAACAAAATGCGCGAGCGTGACGAAGCTCATTACCGCCGATCAATGGTCTGTCACCCTGATAAATCTGCCGCCGGGCGCAAAATATCCGCAGCACACGCATCTGGCGAATTTTCTTACGGTGCCGCTCACCGATGCCGACGTAACCATGAAGAACCAGGACCAGCCTGAAGCGGCTGTCCACTTCAAGACAGGCGAGGTAAAGTGGAATAATCCCGTGGTCCACACAGTAACCAATGACGGGAAGACCACGGCCAGGACGATTGTGCTGGAATTCCGCGGCCGCCCTGCCGGAGAAGGATCGGAATCCATGGGGCCGGAATCCAAGGAGACGCCCAAGCCGCACGACCATCACTAGATCAATTTCGAATTTGTAAATTCGTGCCATCCGTGTTCATCCGTGGTGGGATTTGCTTTTTCGGCCAAAGCCAAGCGACAGAAAACAAAGGCACAGGGATTTACCTGCTTGCGGGCGTTGAAGGTTGTTTTTACAATCTTTATATGAGAAAGTCCCGCGTCGCGGGCCTGTTGTTTCTGGCCACAGCCACTCTGGCACAGCCGCAACAGTCCGTGGAAATCACGTCTGAACCCAGCCATCATTTAGTTTTTCAAAATGAATACGTGCGCGTATTCGATGTGACGGTTGCGCCCCGGGCAACAACCCTGGTCCACAAGCATAATTATGATTATCTTTTCGTGACGCTGGGCGACTCAGACGTGGTGAGCGTGCGTCCGCGCGAAAAGCCTGTAGCGCTGCAACTGAAAGATGGCGAAGTGCGATTTACAGCTGGAAACTTCGCTCACGCTGCCATCAACAACAGCGACCGCCCGTTTCACAACATCACGATAGAGCTGTTGAAGCCCT
>JBARNL010000336.1:0-1646 GCA_049802955.1 Candidatus Angelobacter sp. | reverse complement strand
AATGGCCAGCGCTTCCATACCGGACGCTGCCTGCCGGGTCTTGTAACCCGCGGCATTCAGCATGGAAGAGATGATCTCCCGGATCGGCTCTTCGTCATCAACAACCAGTATGCGTTCTGTGGCCATTTCGGAAATTTTACCTGTGGGGGAGCATTAATGTAACCCAGAGTTCCCCAAAATACAATGGTACTAGCACCTAAAAAACGACTGAAAACCGGGAAATCCGTGGTATACAAAGGTTACCCCTACATGGAACAAGAAGCCCTTTTAAATTAACCATGAATCTTACCCTCCAATCGGCATTTCTGGCTGAAATGTCGACATTGCTGATCCTGCTGGCCGGCGCAATACTTTTATACAGCAGTTTCCGGGAAAAATATCTGGTCCCCTGGATTGCCGGTTGGAGCGTATTTGCGCTTTCTAAGGTCTTTCTGGCCCTGAACGCCTCTCACCCCCAGGCGCTGATGTGGACCGCCCTGGCTTACGGCACGTATGTCATTGCAGTCGGGCTCTTTGCTGCCTCGGTCTTCTTGTACGTTTCGCACCTTAGATTATTGCTGCCCGCCGTAATTGCTTTGAGCGCGGCGCTGCCGCTGGAAATAGCTTACTCTGTGTGGCGGCTGCATCCTTCATTGCACTATGCGGCTTTTGCTCTTTGCTCCTTTGTCAGCATTGTGGCGGCAACGCAGCTTGTCCGTTTTGCATGGGGCAGGGCCAGCGTGGGGCGCTGGCTGCTGGCTGTGATGTTAGTGTTGCTGCATCTGGATACGGTTGGCCACGTCCATCAAATTGTTGGGACTGACCTGGCGATGGATTTGCTTTTGGGGCTTGGCATGATGGCGATTGTGCTGGAAGATTCGCGCACCCAGGTACAGCGCCTGGACGCGCTCAACACCATTACCCATCAGATTTCCGACTCCCGTGAATTCGATCCCACGGTTAGCACCATCCTGGAAGAACTCAGAAGGCTTACGCGAGCTAAAGCGGCATGGTTTCGCACCCTTACGGGCGATAAGCTGGAATTGGCCGCCCACACGGGGCTCTCACAGGCTTTCGTGGAAAAACTCAATACCATCGATACGGCCCGAAGCGTGAGCGGCTTTGCCTTGCGTGAAAGTGAAGTTTATGTTTTGCGCTCGGCTGAATCAGCGCCGGAGATCCGTGAAGTGCTGATGGCCGAAGGTATCCATCATCTGCTGCTGGTGCCAGTGGAAGGGAAGAGCTCGCCCGTTGGCATGTTTATTTTGGGCATGCCGCGCTTCCGCGAATATACCGGGCGGGAAAAGAAGTTTCTCAAGCTGGCGGGCAAACAGCTGGGGATGGCAGCGGAAAATCGCCAACTGTTGCAGCAACTCATCCATTCACGCAATGAGTGGGCAAGCACGTTTGATTCGATCCCCGACTATATTCTCGTCCATGGTCTGGATTATCGGATTTTACGGGCAAACAGCGCGTTGCTGGGGCGCATCCAGCGCACACGCGAAGAGGTAGTGAACAGCTTTTGCGAACAGGTTTTGCCGGGCGCACCCACGAACTGGAGTGGATGCCCTTACTGCGCGCATGCCGATTGCGCCGGAGAAGAAGACCCGTGCTTTGGCGGCTATTCCGTGGTTTCCACCTCGGCGTATACGGGTGAGGACCACTCC
>JBARNL010000335.1:0-4281 GCA_049802955.1 Candidatus Angelobacter sp. | reverse complement strand
CTCACGCGCAGCTACACGCCGAACCCTCCTCCCGCTTCTTGCGAGGAATTGACCAATATGGCTTTGTTGCTACGCGAACGAGTAGACGCGAATCCGAAAAACCGATTTCGTCTGGTTGGTATAGCCTTAACTAACTTCGGGAACCCGGCCATGGGGTGGCACCTGTCAACCGGCATTGTGGAATTGGAATCGTAACCTACTGAGGCACTAGTGAATATATTGGTCGGCACCGCTGGCTTTTCCTATCCTGACTGGGCCGGGATTGTGTATCCAGCGGACTTAAAGAAGCGAAAGATTCACCCTCTGGAATATCTCGCGCAGTTCTTCGACTGCTGCGAGATCAACTCGAGTTTTTACGGCCACATCCGCCCGAATGTTGGCAAAGACTGGTGCAAAAAAGCCGCAGCCATAAATCCTGATTTTCAATTCACCGCCAAGCTCTTTCAGGGATTCACGCACGTACCGCGTGGAAGCAAGTCGTCTCCGCCATTCCATCTGTTGGTAAAGCCGGACGATGAAAAGGCAGCGCGGGAAGGACTGGATTCAATAGCACAGGAAGGCAAACTGGGAGCGGTTCTGGTCCAGTTTCCGATCTCTTTCAAGAACGAGGACGACACCCGCGACTATCTATTTGCGCTCCTTCAGAAATTTCATTCCTATCCGCTGGTGCTCGAAATCCGGCACACCAGTTGGAATGATCCAGACATCCTGGCGCGGCTCGCGGAGCAGGGCGTTGCTTTTTGCAATATCGATCAACCCAAGCTCGGCAAATCGCTCCACGCCACAGACCACGTGACCTCTCCGGTCGGATATGTGCGCCTGCACGGCCGCAATTACAAGGAATGGTTTCAAGCTACCAATCGCGACGATCGCTACAACTACCTTTACAAGCCGCGGGAATTGGAGGGCTGGAAGGAGAAGATCACGACCATCAGCGAGCGCGCCGAGAAGACCTTTGCCATCACCAATAACCACTACAAAGGCCAGGCCGCAGTGAACGCTTTGGAATTGAAGCACATGCTGTCCGGGAAAAAGGTGAAGGTACCCACGCCTCTGGTGGAGCATTATCCAGAACAATTGCAGAAAATCGCGGAACCATCGTGACATATCCGACTGCTGTCGCCCGCGTGGCTTTCGAAAAACAGAGATATTATTGTTGACCACATGACCGTTCGCAAAATCATCCACGTCGATATGGATGCCTTCTATGCTTCGGTCGAACAACGGGATGATCCGCAGCTGCGCGGCAAGCCCGTCGTTGTCGCATGGAAGGGCAACCGCTCGGTGGTCTGTGCCGCTTCTTACGAGGCCAGACGTTTCGGGATACGCTCGGCTATGCCGGCAATTCGTGCGGAACGCCTGTGCCCCGATGCAATCTTCGTCCCTCCGGACTTCGTTCGCTATCGCGCTGTCTCGCGCCTGGTGCGCGAGATATTCAAGCGACACACGGATTTGGTGGAGCCCTTGTCGCTGGACGAGGCCTATCTCGACGTTACCGAGAACAAAACCACCTTGCCGACCGCTACGCGGGTTGCATCGACCATTCGCGAGCAAATCCGCCGGGAGTTGAGCCTGACAGCCTCCGCCGGTGTAGCGCCGAACAAATATCTAGCCAAGATCGCCTCAGATTGGCGCAAGCCGGACGGACTGTTCGTGATCCAGCCGGGTGACGTGGATTCGTTCCTCAAGCCGCTTCCAGTTGGACGCCTGCCGGGTGTAGGCAAAGTAACAGGAGAAAAGCTTGCCGAACTTGGAGTAAAGATCGTGGGAGATTTGCAAGCCTTGGATTTGGCGGCGTTGGAAGGTCAATTTGGCCGGTATGGGCTGCGGCTCTTTGAACTGGCCCGGGGCATCGACAAGAGCGAAGTCGTACCAGACCGACCGGTCCAATCCATGTCCGCAGAGGATACGTTTGAACACGATGTTCCGCTGGCGGAAACGGAGCCCATGATTCGCCGGCTCGCGGACAAAGTCTGGTCCGCTTCGCGCAAGGAATCGCGTATCGCACGTACCGTGGTGCTTAAACTCAAGACGAGTGAGTTCAACATTCTCACGCGCAGCCACACGCCGAACGCTCCTCCCGCTTCTTGTGAGGAATTGACCAACATCGCTTTGTCGTTACGCCAACGAGTCGAAGTTAGCCCGCAGCAACGCTTTCGCTTGGTTGGGATCGGATTAAGTAACTTCCGGGAGCCCGAGGTTCGCAATTCTGAAGATACTCCCTCGCAGTCTGGTCTTTTCGAGTAAATTCGCACCCTGATGACCGATGCTCTGAGTAGTGCCTGCAAGTGTAGGTATCGGGAAAGCGTTGCTTCTGGCTGCAGCCGCAATGTTGGGACGCGCCTCTGCACTGCTTGGCGCTCTCATCGTCCACGCTGGCATCCACTACTGCCAGATTCATGGTCGTGTTCTCGCAGAGATGAAACTTCCAAGACAGGGCGATCTCGTGGCACGCGACGCCTCTGGCTGCAAGTCCTTCCCCCGTGACAGAAGGCCGCTCATGTGTGAACAATACAATGGAGATCACGATTCATGACTCCCGATCTGGAGCTTAACCTCTGCCCTCCTTGAGGGCGACGAAACGAGAGTGCCGAAGGTGTTTATCCTCGGTCCATTCCACGAATTCAAATTCTGCTATGAGCAGCGGTTTGAGCCAGCGACAATCTTTCATCTTCTCCGCCGTGAGGCCTTGTCCCCACCGTCCGGCCAAGAAATGCGCATTGAGACTTGAGACTATTGCCCATTTATAATCGCAGCGATCCCATTTTCTGATGCTGACCGACGATGCCAGAGAGCGCGTTTTTGATTATCTCAGTTTGTCCATCGGGCTATTTCTTTCTGTTCAGTCTATGAATATTCTTGCCAGGAAAGCGCGAGTCAGGTCGAAGATCAGGCGTTTTTCCTGACGACCCAAGTGGTCATGCAACGCTGATTCTGAACGACGGTTGTCTTCAATGGATCGACCAACTGCCCACCCAACTCTTGCGTAAGTTTACCCAGAAGCGCCGCGTCAATGAGATAGCGCTCCGAACCGTCCGGCAAGAGGAATCGCCGTCCCGCGATGGGTTTCATCTGATCTTCCATTCCGATTGAGGATGCGAGCCGGCAGAGCAGGAGGCCTCCTGGCTTCAGGACCCGCCAACTGCCGCGCAGCATTGCCAGAAAATGATCGTCATCGCGGGCAAAATGCAAAACAGCACTGCTGAGGACCACATCGGCGAAAGCGCTTGGAAAAGACGTTGCCTCGATAGGCTCGACTTGAAAGTTTTCTCTGGGCAAAGACGGCGCGATGGACGCGGCGAGTCTGCGCATGCCCTTAATCGCCCGTGAGTCTGCGTCCACCCCAAAGACCTCATATCCCTCGCGGAGAAAATAGACGAGGTTGCGGCCCGAACCACAGCCTGCATCAAAGATGCGATTCTCGGGAGCAATACGGCCTCGCAGGATTTGGTCGAAGAGGTAGATGTCTATCTGGCCGAATTGCTCTTGAAGGCTAAGCATGAATTTACGGTGCGGGATTCTGGCGGTGAAAAGTCATCCAATTAACAGGCCTGGTTGGGGCGCTGCATCAGCCAATCTCCTGGGCACATTGCGGGTCGTCGTTCTTCACAGAATTGACCCGCGTACTCACAGGATACTTCTTCATCAGTTGCGCGTCATACGGGTTCAGCAGATCCACAATTCTGGCGGGTTCCGTTCTGCCCGGATCGAGCCAAAGATCATAATCGTCGGGACGAAGAATTACCGGCATTCGATCGTGGACGTCGGCGACCAAAACATTTGGCTTTGTAGTCAGAATTGTGCACGACAGGATTTGTTTGCCAGCGGCATCCTTCCAACGCTCCCACAACCCGGCAAAGGCAAAGATCGAATCGTCCACCATCCCGAAGCTGTACGGCTGTTTTTCCTTGGGACTCAGCTTCGCCCATTCGTAAAACGCATCTGCGGGAATGAGACATCGTCGAGTCCGCATCGCTTCCCGGAAAGCTGGCTTGCTGGCTGCGGTCTCCGACATCCCATTGATCGTTTTAAATCCGATGGCAGGGTCTTTGGCCCAGAATGGAATCATTCCCCAACGCATCAGCGCTGCATGTCGAACCGGCTTGCTTGTATCCTGAAAAACAGTCGGAATCTGGTCGCTTGGTGCGATATTGTAGCGAGGCGACCATTCCACCTCTTCTTCAATCGCAAATTCTTTAGCGACTTCTTTGCCTCGCCGAGATAAGCGGTAGCGTCCGCACATTCGGATAGCATACGGCAGAACGAACCAGGCTGCTCAGA
>JBARNL010000334.1:0-4411 GCA_049802955.1 Candidatus Angelobacter sp. | reverse complement strand
GTGTTCTTCATGCGCTCAGTCAGGCGGTTCAACGCGCCCTGAATGGAGAGGTCTTCATCGGCGGAGATTTTGGCGATCTCCGGCTCCAGGTGTTTACGCGGATCCACTTCTTCAAGCTCAAGTTTGCGGATCTCTTCATGGATCTGGCCCTGGAATTCATTGCTGGCCTTCTTGAACTCTGCCATGAACTTACCCCAGGTGCGGGCGAGTTCCGGTAACTTCTTGGGCCCAAAGAAGATGAGCGCCAAAAGCATAATGAAAAATACCTCGCCTGAAAAACCAAAGTCCATAGTGTTATTGCTTCATAATACCGCAGCTTTTCTTAAAAAAGGGCGGCAATTTTCATTAACTTTTCCAATTGAAAATGTTTCCGCAGCGTTGCGGCAATAATGAGCATCTCACAGAGGTGCCGAAATTTGTGTATTACCGTGGTTTTAGAGTAGCAGGTTACCAAGGCCCATTACGGGACGAAATGCACGTAAGCTCGTGATGGGATGAGTGTTATACTGGGTTTAGTTTTCCGCAATTTGGATGAGGCTTAGCAGCCGAGGAATTTTTCATGTCTCGTGGAACAAACCGTTCTCTTTTTTTCGTTCTTCTTATCATTTTTACTTGCGGCTTGTTAGGATCGGCCGCTTTCAGCCAGAGAGGCAATAATTCTTCTGCCACAGGCGCTTCGGACAACGATGTCCGTGACGGCCTCCGGCAGTTTTCAGACGTCTATAGCCTGGTTGAACAGAATTACGCCGAACCGGTGAATCCCGATAAAGCTATTTATAACGGGGCCATTCCCGGCATGCTGCACGTTCTGGACCCGCACTCGAACTTCTTCGATCCCAAGTCGTATTCCCTGCTGCGCGAAGAGCAGAGCGGCAAATATTACGGCGTGGGAATGCAGATTGCCCCGCGCAACAACAAGATTATTATTGTGGCCCCGTTTGCGGGAACACCGGCATACAAAGCGGGGTTGCGTCCGGGCGACGTGATTATTGCCGTTGACGCAAAAGCCACGGACAACATGAGCGTTAGCGATGTGGCCGACCTGCTGAAAGGCCCCAAAGGCACCAACGTACACATTTCGATCCTGCGCGAGAGCAACGAGAAGCCGCTTGAGTTCAACGTGATTCGCGACGAGATTCCGCGCAACAGCGTTGACCTGAAATTCATGGTGCGGCCGGGCATCGGCTACATGCACATATCGGCATTCAATGAGACCACGGAACAGGAAGTGGAAGACGCGCTGCAGGGTTTTGGCGATCTGAAAGGGCTGATCCTTGACCTGCGCGGCAATCCGGGCGGACTGCTGAATGAAGGCGTTGGCGTTGCCGATAAATTCCTGAAAAAAGGACAGGTCATCGTTTCGCATCGCGGCCGCAGCTCACCGGAAAAGATGTACAAGGCCGCGCATGGCAACGGCGGAAAAGATTATCCGCTGGTTGTGCTGGTAAACCGCGGCACGGCTTCCGCGGCGGAGATTGTTTCCGGCGCAATCCAGGACCATGATCGTGGATTGATCGTCGGCGAAGTTACTTTCGGCAAGGGTCTGGTACAGACGGTGTATCCGCTGTCTGAGAACACCGGCCTGGCGCTGACCACGGCCAAGTATTACACGCCAAGCGGACGCCTGATCCAGCGCGATTACAACGGCGTTTCTCTCTATGACTATTATTACGCCCGGGAGCAGGAAGATAATCCGAACAACAACGCCAATACGAACAGCACCACGCCTGCCCACGAAGTGAAATTGACGGACAGCGGGCGCACAATGTTCGGCGGCGGCGGCATCACTCCGGACGTAAAAGTGAAGCCATTCAAGACCACGCACTTTGAAGATTCCCTGCTGGTGAAATATGCGTTCTTTAATTTTGCCAAGCACTACCTGGCCAACCGCCATATCGACAAGAATTTTGAAGTGACCGACGCGGTGATGCAGGACTTCCGCAAATTCCTTGAATCACAGAAAATTCCCTTTACTGAAGCTGACCTGAATGAAGGCTCGGACTACATCAAATCAAGCATCAAGACGGAGATCTTCATCTCTGAGTTTGGACAGGAAGAAGGGCTGCGAGTCCGCGCAGAAAACGATCCACAGGTGATCGCGGCATTGAACGAGTTGCCGAAGGCCAAAGAACTGGCGGAAAACGCCAGAAAGATTGTGGCCCAGCGCGCAGCCGCACAGCAATCCGATCGATAGCCACAAAAAATCAGCTTAAAAAGAAGCCCGCCGCGATGGTGGGCTTTTTCTTGCTCGCTTTCTGCCGCCTAACGCCCGGTCATGGGAGCGGTGACTGCGGTAACCGGAGTTGCCCTTGCCAGCGCCAGATTCTCATGGGAAAATCGCCGCACATTCAATCATATTTGCGCAGCTATATCTGCGGTAAAGAGGGACAGAACTATGTGCACCCTGCTATCGGTTGTGTTGATTCTGTCGCTGGCGGCAAGCCCGCTGGCGGCACAGACAAAAGCGTGGACAAAGTACAAGAACACGAACGGCAACTTTACCGTCCTGTTTCCCGGCGAACCAGCGGATAGCGTGAACAAAACCGGGGAGGGTGTACAGTCACACACTCTTCTGGCCAAAGATGGCTCGGTCATTTATACCGTCATTTACACGGCGATGACCAGCGCACAGACGGTGGATGAAGCCACGTTCCAGGTGTTCAAGAAGGCGGTCTTTAATGAATTGCCCAAGTGCGAAGCAGGCGCGGAACAGGCGTTACCAGCTATGGAAGGCTACATCGGCCATGGCTACCGGCTGAGTTGTAACATGCCAAACACCACGGTCACCATTGTCGGAAATCTCTATTGGGGCAAGCACTATGCTTTCGCGGTGATGACCATGTTTCCCGCCAGCGTGGCTGAGCCAACATCCACAGAAAAACAGTTTGCCGATTCATTTGGCGTGGTTGATCCTGCCAAGTGACGGCTGAAGCGCCCCGGAGTTGCGACTCGTCAGGGCAAATCGCAATGTGCGCGTATTTAGCCAGAGCTAACTAAGTACTTTTTGTATTCTGTCCAGCAGCAACTCTGTTTACTCATTAGTACATCCCACCACACGAGTTGTTACGCAACTCGGAGTAAGACCCATGAAATCCCATCTGGTTGTTGCCCTTTGCCTAGTCGCATCCCTTAGTTGTTTCAGCCAAAGTTTTTCAACCCAAAGTTATCCAGTTGGCGCTGGACCAGCCCAGCTTATCGTCGCTGACTTTAATGGCGACCACATCCCCGATATCGCAACAGTGAACGCTGGCGCGAACACTGTTTCCATTTTGATCAACAAAGGTGATGGCACTTTTCGTCCGCATCTTGAATTCGCCACGGGACCCGGGCCGGTTGGATTGGCCGCCGTGGATTGGAATAAAGATGGAAAGATGGACCTGGTCGTCGCCAACAGCGCAGCCGATGCCGCACACAGTGCGTCTATCCTGCTGGGCAATGGCGACGGAACATTTCAGCCGCATCACGACATAGCCGGAGCGCCTAATGTAAATTCAATCGCGGTGGGCGACTTCAATCGGGACGGCAATCCTGACATCGCTACCTCCAGCAATAATCCGGTGAACGCCGTGCATGTAAGCCTGGGCAACGGCCATGGCGGAGTGACGGCAACGAAGGTCACCACCGGTTTTGGAGCGATCATAACGGACCCCGGCGCGAATCCATTTCTCCTCCGGAAGATCGTCTGGGCGGACTACAATCGCGACGGCAAAGACGACCTCTATTACATCGAATGCTGCGGCGGCGTTGATATAGACTTCGGCGCCTGGGGCGTGCTCGTAGGGAATGGCGACGGCACTTTTACCGATCATCTCGTTAACAACTCGGATTTGGACGTGTTTAACCTGAGCTCGATGGACTTTAATCAGGATGGGCTTTCAGACGCTATAGTGTCGTATCGTTGCGTCCATGACTTCTGTGGAGGCGTTGTAGGCAGGATCAACAATGGCGACGGCACCTTTACCGACATCCCCGCCTTTGGGGGCATCTCATTCGATGACCAGCCTGATCTTGGAGGAGGCGCTGCGTTGGATGTAGAGGGTGATGGCCTGAAAGACCTGGTGGGCGTGGGCGCAAATTTCGATAGCGGCACGTTCCCCACCACGATGAGTTTGATCATCGCGCGCCAGATTGCGGATGGATCATTCACCGGTACTTTTGGCACGTCCCCCGGCGGTTTTGCCATGGTGCCTATTAACGCACCTGTTGGAGAGAGTTCGGCACCAGTAGTCGCCGACTTTAATCATGACGGCAAACCTGACCTGGCGTTCCTGGTGGGCGAGGGAGGTAACAATGTGTTCGTGGTGCTCAACACCACTCCTCCAAGTCCATGCCAGTTGCGAACGACCGATCACACGGTCACGGTCTGCCATCCGTCTGACGGCGCTGTGGGGCTTTCTCCGGCCCATATTGT
>JBARNL010000333.1:0-7523 GCA_049802955.1 Candidatus Angelobacter sp. | reverse complement strand
TAATTACACTGCATCTACTACACTACAAATTTCCGCGCCTGAAGTGTCCATGAACACGCCGATCCGGTCAACTTCGCGCGGCAACTGGCTGATAATCCGCTTTGCCTGCTCAGTTGAAATTCTGCGCTTGCTGGGCGCGAAGATAAAGCCCAGCGCGTCGGCGCCCGCTTCAATCGAGCTAAGCGCGTCTTCAAGAGAGGTAGTCCCACAGATTTTAATCCAGGTACGCATGCGATTATTTTCTTTGGAAAGCTGTTTTGGCTTCTTACTGGACTGTGCCACGCCAATGCGGAGACGCCGAGGTGGATGGGGAATGCCATCCCGTATCCTGCAAGAGCTGCTGCAGCTTCTGGCCCGGATCTTCGGCGCGCATCAGCGCTTCACCAATCAGGAATGCCTGGTACCCGGCGGCATGCAGCTCTCGGATTTCCGCTCCGCTATCGATTCCGCTTTCCGCCACACGAAGCACGTGGTTTGGAATGCTGTCTGCCAGATCGATGACCGTGTCCAGACTGACTTGAAACGTCTTGAGATTGCGGCTATTCACGCCAATGATATCCGCGCCGCCCTCAAGCGCGCGCTTCAACTCTTCTTCGTCGTGGACTTCGCAAAGAGCGTCCAGTTCCAGGACGCGAGCGTAATCCAGCAGACGGCGGAATGTAGCATCATCCAGCGCAGACAGAATCAAAAGTATGGCGTCAGCGTGATGAGCGCGCGCCTCGGTGATCTGAAATTCATCGATAATGAAATCTTTGCGCAGGCAAGGCAGCTCGGTAGCCGCGGAAGCCTCAAGCAAATTGGCCAGCGATCCATGAAAGAATTCTTCATCGGTAAGCACGGATAGGGCGGATGCTCCGCCGCGAGCAAGCTGGTTGGCCAGCGTTCCCACAGGAAAAGTACCGCGAATGGTTCCCTTGGATGGAGAAGCTTTTTTTAGCTCTGCGATGACTGCGGGCCCAATCTGGCACATGGCAACCAGCCGCTTGCGAAAGCCGCGCGGTGTATGCGCCGCAGCCGCTTTTTCCATGGGACGCACCTGTACCTGCGCTTTAGAGCGTTCAAGGCGCTCACGCGTTGCGGCAAGAATCTGGTCCAGAGTGGTCATGGCAGCAAATTCAAGTATATGGCTTTGGCGAAAGAAACCGAAGAAGAAAAGCCGCGAAGGCCCGCGAAAATCCGAAATGAGCTGAGAGAAAGCTTCAGCAAGCGTTGGATTTTTATGCGCGCCCTCGCGACTCCGAGGCTTGATTATGAAAACGGCTTACATCTCGCCGTGCGTCCTGGAACGGTCTTCAATCACGATGCCGCCGTTTTCCGTGGTGGCCCGGACCTGCGGGTTTGCGCTGCCCATGCGGAACAGTTTGTGCCCGTTGTCCCATGAGCGCTCACCGGCATTGCATACATCGTCTTTACAGATGATGGAAGTATGTTCTGAGGCCATAACTTCCAACCCGCCATTGAAAGTCTTGGGTACAGAAACCACTAAGCCCCCATTGTGGGCATGAGCTTCAAGGCCCTTCCCTTCCCAACGGTCCGAGAGAGCGATAGACAGGCCACCGTTTTCAACCTTGGCACTCACATCGCCTCCACAATCCTTGATGGAGATGCCGCCATTCTGGGCTTGTGCCGTTAGTTTTCCACTGCTGCGCCGGAAGGAAATACCGCCATTTTCAGCATGGGCTTCCGCCGTGCCAGCGAAGTTGGTCAATGAGATCCCCCCATTGCGGACGTTGAGATTTAAGTCGGCGTTCCTGGGCGCTTTGACCAGAAGAAGAGTGCCAAGAGAATGATGATTCTCTTCCGGCGCGTGCACGGAAATTTTCGACCCGTTGATTTCCAGCCGTGTATCGGCCAGGAGCCGATGCCCTTCAGCTTCATCGTCAATGGCAATTTGCTTGCAGAGTTTGAGGCTGACTTCCGGCTTGTCCCAGGTTGAAACCTGGATGCCGCCATTGTGCTCTGCCGTGATGGTCAGCGGCTGATTGGGAATAGTCTTGGTTTCTTCGTCGCGCACATTCGCGCGATAGTCATTGTCGTTAACGCGCAGATGCTCGCTGCAATCGTCGCTGGCGGAATCATCGTTTGTTATGACGGTTGAGCTATGCCAGTCGCGGTGCTCTCCGGCGCGTGCCAGCACCATGCACAATGGCAATGCAAGCCCCAGAGCAATCATCTTTTTCATGGTCTTACCTCTCAATCTCGAGAAGTTAGACCGCCAATCTTAAAAGCGGTTAGCTGGGATTTAGGACCAATTGTATGAATAGAAGTGCACTTTATCCCAAGTCGCAAGGCGAGTATTGCGCGGTTACAGACGGCCCGACCGACTTCCGCGCCAGAGGGGAGAGGTCCTTCCCCTTCGGCAAGCTCAGGGTCAGGATTTCGGCAGGAGGCTCACGCCTCTTGAGCGCCTCAAGTTTGGAGCGAAGCAACAGAATGAAGCTCAGGCTGAGATAAGACCACGCGGCTTTACGTTTTTGCGGATGAACTCGGCGATGTCATCCATCGGCGTGCCGGGATTGAAGATAGCGCTGACGCCCGCCTTTTTCAGAAAATCGAAATCCTGCTCTGGAATGATGCCGCCAATCACAAACAGCACATCATCCATCTTGTTCTGCCGAAGCAGGTCAGATACCCGTGGAACGATGGCGTTATGCGCGCCGGAAAGGATAGAGAGGCCAATCACGTCCACGTCTTCCTGCAACGCCGAGTTGACAATCATTTCCGGAGTCTGCCGCAGTCCGGTGTAGATGACTTCCATTCCAGCGTCGCGCAGGGCGCGTGCAATCACCTTGGCGCCACGATCATGGCCGTCCAAGCCGGGTTTGGCGACAAGCACGCGGATTTTGCGGTCAGCAGCCATCTGAACTTACGATTCTACCAAAAGCAGTTAACCACAAAGGACACGAAGGAGCACAAAGGGGTTTTAACATCCCGACCGCAGCGAGGGAGCCCTTTAGCTACGATGATCTATAAAACAATCCCGAGTGCTGGAAAATAGCGATCAATGTTGCGAAGCTCGAGTTCATTTGTTTCGCGGATGTTTCAGTAGGACTGTGGCATCCCTGCTGGATCGGCATGATTCTTTCCCCTCTTTTGAGAGCTATAGGGATCCCTCCCCTTCGACAAGCTCAGGGTCGGGATTTCAGAAGTCGCTTCCTCCGTGTTTCTTTGTGTCCTTTGTGGTTTGGGCTTTCTTTCTTCGGCAGTTCCAGGCTCCGCCAGAGGTACCATGCAGCATAGCTGCAATATGGGTGCCAGCCTTTGGCGATCTGCTCCACTTGCTTCGGCGTTGGCATCTTGCGTTTTCTGTAAGCTCTCTGGATCGCCATTCGCACGCCCAGATCGCCAATGGGAAGCACGTTGGGCCGTCGCAATGAAAACAGCAGGAACATGTGGGCGGTCCACACGCCAACGCCTTTGGTGTCCGTGAGAGACGCAATTACTTCTTCGTCGCTCATGGCGGGCAGCTTGGCAAAATCCACCTTTCCGCTGAGAGCGTGCTCCGCCAAATCGCGTATATAGCCAAGCTTTTGCCGTGAGAGGCCGGCGCGCCGCATCTCACCCACGCTCAGGTTCTGGATGGATTCAGGCGTCAACGCTCCGCCGGCAGCTTCTTCAAGACGGCCATAGATCGTCCGCGCTGCCTTGGTGCTCAACTGCTGGAAAACGATGGCACGCGCCAGCATCTCAAAGGTTGGATCACGATATGCCATCTTGCACGGGCCCACACGGGCAATAATAGAAGCGAGGATTGCATCTGATTTCTTAAGATGATTAACGGCTTTTCTCATGAACGCTGATTTTAAACTAAGCGCTGGAATTGCGGCGCGCAGCCAAGCTGAACTCAGTTTCTGGCGGATGTTTGGCCGGCATTGCCGAACCAGCGTGCGCTACTACGGACTGCGGCATACGGTTATGCAAATTGCCGAAGCCGCTTACCGCTTCTTCCGCGAGTTCCTGCCTGGCCGCCGCAAAGCAAAGTACGGCGATCTGGATTACGACTTTGATCGCATGGTTGACACTACGCGGGCCAATGTGAGCTTTCGCGCGCAATTGACTGCGGCCCTCAGCGGACATCAGTATTTTCCTACCGAGCCGTGGCTGTTTGAGCAAATCATGCAGGCGCTCCCGATTGATTTTCAGGAATTCACGTTTGTGGATCTTGGCTCAGGCAAGGGCCGGGTGCTGCTGATGGCAGCGCCATATGGATTCAAGAGAATTGTGGGCGTGGAGTTCATGCCGGAGTGGCACAGGATTGCGGTGGAGAACATTGGGAAGTTCGCCATAGAACAAAAGTCATTCGTGGAACAAGCGATCATTGCAGAGCAAAAGCCCGCCTCGGTCATCGAAAGCCTTTGCAAGGACGCGCGCGACTTCGATCTTCCTGCCGGGCCGCTGGTGGTCTATCTCTTCAATCCATTTCCCGAGCCGGTGCTAGCGGCGGTGCTGGGAAGCTTCGACAATCGCTGCTTACAAATCCCAGGCCGCTGTTCGTGGCGTATCGATACCCTGAGTTTGATGGTCTGATACAGAAATCTGGGTGGTTCAAAAAGATCGCCGGAACGGAGCAGTGGGCGGTCTATAAGAACCGCCGGCAAGAACAAAAGCATTGACCACAAAGGACACGAAGCATCACAGAGGTTTGTGTTTCATAACAAGCAATTTGTGTTCCTTTGTGACCTCTGTGGTTGATTGATTTTGACTTTCGATCCCCGCGAGCTACGTGATGCTCACCTCTTCATATGTCCCATAGACCTCGCGCAATGCCTGGCATATTTCGCCCACGGTGGCATAGGCTCGGACGCAATCAATAATGAACGGCATGGTATTCGCATCGCTGATGCGGCCATCGGACCGCACAATGGGCTCCTGAGCGGCGGCGTTCTTTAAGGCGTCCAGGGTGCGGCGGACGTCGGCATTATTTCGGCGGGATCGAAGGGCTTTTAACTTCGCCGTTTGGTGCAGGGCAACTGATTCATCAATGTAGAGCGTATCCATCTGCTTCTCTTCCACGGCAAAATCGTTCACGCCAACCACGATCTTCTCTTTGGCTTCAACGGCGCGCTGGTACTGGTAAGAAGCTTCGGCGATTTCCTTCTGGGGAAAGCCATTCTCGATGGCTTTGACCATGCCGCCCATGGCGTCAAGGCGCTCAAAGTAATCGAATGCGCCTTTCTCCATGTCGAGCGTGAGCTTTTCCAGGAAGTAAGAACCGGCCAGAGGATCGACGGTCTGGGCCACGCCGGATTCATAAGCGATGATCTGCTGCGTGCGCAGTGCGATGCGCGCGGCTTCCTGCGTGGGCAGGGCCAACGCTTCATCGTAGGAATCGGTGTGGAGTGATTGTGTTCCTCCCAGTACCGCTGCCAGCCCTTGTAATGCCACGCGGGCAATGTTGTTGAGCGGCTGTTGCGCCGTGAGCGACACGCCGGCGGTCTGCGTGTGGAAGCGCATCAACCATGTGCGCTCCTGCTTGGCGCCAAAGCGGTCTTTCATCAGCCGATACCAGATTTTGCGTGCAGCGCGGAACTTGGCAATCTCTTCAAAGAAGTCGCTGTGCGAGTTGAAGAAATAGCTCAGGCGAGGGCCAAAGTCATCCACGTCGAGGCCGCGACGCCGCGCCCACTCAACGTACTCCACGCCGTCATAGATGGTGAATGCCAATTCCTGCAATGCCGTGGAACCGGCTTCACGGATATGGTATCCGCTGATGGAGATTGAATTGAACTTGGGCGTAAATTTTGCGCCGAACTCGAATGTGTCGATCACCAGGCGCATCGATGGCGCGGGCGGGTAAATGTATTCCTTCTGCGCTATGTATTCCTTCAGAATGTCATTCTGCAGCGTGCCGGAAACTTTCTTCCAGTCGGCGCCCTGCTTTTCCGCCACCACCAGATACATGGCCCATAGCACGGACGCAGGAGAATTGATCGTCATGGAGACGGTGGTTTTCTCCAGATCGATGCCGCTGAAGAGGATTTCCATGTCCTCAAGCGAATCAATGGCCACGCCGCACTTCCCGACTTCGCCTTCACTCGCCGCGTGATCGGAGTCATAGCCCATGAGCGTGGGCAGATCGAAAGCCACGGACAGGCCGCCACCGCCGCTGGCCATCAGATATTTGTAGCGCTCGTTCGTTTCTTCCGGCGAGGCAAATCCGGAAAACTGGCGCATGGTCCAGAGGCGTCCGCGATAGCCGCTGGAATGAATGCCGCGCGTGTAAGGCGCCTGGCCGGGATAGCCAAGATATTTCTCGTAATTCCAGTCTTCGGGCAGATCGGCCTGCGTGTAAAGCCGGCGGATGGGCACACCGCTGATGGTGGTGAACTGGGCGTGTCCGCTCTCATCAAGGTTGATGCCGGCGGCCGCACCAATCGGCTTCTCTGGCGATTTCTCCAGCGTTTTGGCCAGCGTGGTTTCGGCCCAGCGCTTTTCGGAGCCAGACGGATGCCGGCCTTCAAACACCTCTGCAATCGGGCTCTCCGCAATGCCGCTTGGGTCCTTCTTCTTGTTCACGTGATCTGCCATAGAACAATTTTAAACTAATAGGAAGAAAGCCATGAGAACAGGATGCGAAGCGGCTGCTCCGCTTCGGGATTTTAGAAACTATCGGTAATACCGCACCACCCACTCCGCCACGCAGCAGGGCTTCTCGCCGCCTTCGATTTCCACGGTCGCGTTGAACACCGCTTCCATTCCGTCCTGTACGTCTTTGAGCGATTGAAGCACAATGCGGGCGCGAATATTTGATCCCGCACGCACCGGCGACACAAAACGGACACGGTTCAGCCCGTAGTTCACGCCCATACGAATTCCCTGCTTAAACTCCAGCGCCTGGTGCATGAAGTGCGGCAGCAGAGACAGCGTGAGAAAGCCGTGAGCGATTGGGGCTTTGAAAGGCGATTCCCGGCGCGCGCCCTCAACATCCACGTGGATCCATTGATGATCGAGTGTGGCATCGGCAAATTGCTGGATGCGCTCCTGGGTGATATTGAACCAGTCACTGACTGCGATTTCCTGGCCGATCAGAGTTTTGAAACCTTCGGGAGAATCAAGTGTGCGTTTGGGCATAAGATTCAAAACCTACCACGGAGGCACGGAGACACGGAGACACAGAGAACTGCCATGAATGCCAAAATTGCCAAAGATCGCCGAAATTGAAACAGTGATAAAGAATCGATACTCTACTGTTCAGCTTTTCTCCGTGCCTCCGTATCTCCGTGGGATGTCACTTTTTTGTCGCGAATTCCGGACGAATGCTCTCACTGCCTGACCAATACTTTTTGCGCAGCTCTTTCTTGAGCACTTTGCCTGTCCCAGTCCGGGGCAGCGTTTCAAGAAATTCCACCGTGCGCGGGCATTTATAGTGGGTCAAGTGGCTGCGGCAAAATTCCAATATTTCAGCCTCAGTCGCAGTGATCCCCGGCTTCATCACAACCAGAGCTTTTGGTACTTCGCCCCAGCGCTCGTCGGGTACAGGGATCACAGCCACTTCATAAATTCCGGGATGCGCGAGCAGCGCC
>JBARNL010000332.1:0-4379 GCA_049802955.1 Candidatus Angelobacter sp. | reverse complement strand
GCTTGCTCCTGCGGCGCTCCAGCTTTTTGTATTAGAACTTCCGCAACCACTGACGGGATGCGGCACTTTTTCGCGATCCACTCCTCGGAATTGTCGCTGGCAATAGCTGCTTCCACCACGTCCAGATCGTTATTCAGCGTGCTCTGGTCCGGCGCCACGGCCAGCAGCTTTCCGCAATCCTGCAGCACGTTTCTAATCAATTGCATTGCGGCGCCACGCATCGGGCACTGCGGCTCAATGGAGAATGCCACGTTGTAAACGGTTTCTCCACGGCCAAGTGCGTCCGCGACCACCATCTGCTCGTACTCGCTCCAGATAAAGCGCGCCTGCAACTTGTAACGCACATTGTTGGGCGGCTTGCGCGTAAGAGCGATAATCTGTTGTTTTAATTCTTCTCCTGCCGGCGGTTGCAGGCTGCCACGATAGGCGGAGAGCATGGAACTGAAAGTGTCGGCGGCAATGAGCACCACCTCCGCCAGAGCTGCTTTGCTCAGCGCGGCTATTTCCGGCCGCAAAACGTCTTCCAACGCATGTGCCAGCTCGCTCAGTTCGGTATAACCACAAGCCGCTGAATCGCCTTTTAATGTGTGCACGGTGCGCCGCACCTGGCGCAACACCTCTTCATCTTCCGGGCGCTTCTCCAGCTCCAGCCCCTCTTCGTTGAGTGTCTGCAACAGTTCCGTTGCGCTCTCAAAGAAAAGTTCGCGAAGCTCAGCCGCGTGATCGTCAGAGAAAAAGTTCACCCTGCCACCTCAATGCGCTGATACGCCGTGCCGTTGTTCTGGTGCAGCATCTTGTATTTGTCTGAGAGGCCAAAAAGACTTTCCGCATGCCCGATAAGCAGGTAACCGTCGGCATTAAGGCAGCGATAGAGCTTTTCCACCAGGCGCTTCTGTTCGGCTTCGTCAAAGTAAATCATCACGTTGCGGCAGAAGATCACGTCATTGCGCTGCGGCAAAAACTCCGTCTTCAAATTGTGAAAATCGAAATGGACAAGGTCTTTCAGGCCCCGCTTGATCGCGTAACGGTCGCCCACCTTGTCGAAATAACGCAGGCGATATGCGTAATCCACTGATTCCATCTGGCTTTCTGAATAAACGCCCTCTTGCGCCGTGCGCAACACCGTGTAATTGATGTCAGAGGCAAGGATTTCCACTTTCCACGGCGGTGGAATCAGCGGCTTGGGGCTCGGCATTTCAAATGGCAGCGGATTGCGCAGGTAGTAATATGCCAGCGCGTCGCAGACCTGCATGGCCAGCGTGTATGGCTCTTGTCCCGTAGAACATCCCGCGCACCAGAAGCGCAGGTTCCAGTCGCGCCGCTCCTGTTTCCGTTTCAGCAGTTCTTCCAGAATGTTTTTCTGGAACAGCTCAAGCTGCGGTTTATTGCGAAAGAAGCTGGTCTCGTTTACCGTGAGGTTTTCCACCAGCGCGCTCATCTCCGCTTTGCCCTGGTAGCTGGTGAGCAGGCGATAATAAGCGTAGAACGTATCCAGCCCGCAGATCTTCAGCCTGCGTTGCAGGCGGTCCTGCAGAAAATGCGCCCGCCTTTCATCAAAGTACATGCCGCATTCCTGATATACCAGGGTCTGCAACAGCTTGTATTCCGGCTCGCTGATTTGGATTTGAACACTCGATGTGGCCATGGTTTCCGTTTTCGTCCTAGGGTGCCGATTACAATCCGGCGAAGGCCGCAGCCGCGCGCGGGGGTTCAGTTACGTCAGCCACCCGCCGCAGATCGCCCTTTTGCAGGATCCTGTTCAGGTCAATCAAAATGATCAGCCGGCCGTTCAGTTTTCCCACGCCGGTCACATAGTTGAGTTCGCCCTGGTCAAAAACGGGCGGCAGCTCAATATCGCTTTCTGGTATCTTCAAAACTTCTGAAGCGCTGTCCACGATCAGCCCCACCAGTTTTCCGTGTACCTCGGACACCAGGATGCGGTTCTTCTTGGTCGGCTTCACGTCCTTTTCGCCAAAGCGGCGCCGCAGGTCTACCACGGAAACAATTTTGCCTCGCAGGTTGATCACTCCCTGGACGCAGCCGGGTGAATCCGGCACGGAAGTGATCTCAGGCACGCGCACAATCTCATGCACCAGCGCGATAGGGACGCCAAAAACCTCGCGCCCTACGCGAAAGCCGACAATGTGCATTTCTTTGGACATCCGGATCTCCTTCGGCTTAGTTGTAATTCCCGCCCGCGCTCGCGGACGCGTATTGTGGCGTCGTCGTGCCACGGTCTTGTTTTTCTTCGTTCCGCCGCTGTCCGCCGCGATTATCGCGTTGCGGCTGCATGTTCTCCAGGACAAACCGGTCCATGGCTTCCAGCATGGAGCGTGACATCTTGGACATCTGTTCCGCTGAAGCCGCCAGCTCCGTTGATCCGGAAGACGAGCGCTGTACAAGCTCGCGCATCTTTTCCATGGCCCGGACTACCGCTTGCGCTCCCGAAGCCTGTTCTTCCACCGAAGAATTGATTTCATGCGTGATTTCGTTCAGCCGCGTTGTGGCTTTGGCAATTTGCGATGAACCATGCGATTGCTCGTTGGTTGCTGCGCCAATTTCTTGCGCAAACTTGTAAACCTCAGAGACAACGCTGGAAATCTTTTTCAGCGCGCCGCTCAGGTCGCCGCCCAGTGAAAGGCCTTCATTCACAATGTTGGTGCTCTTTTCCATGTTGTCCACGGCCTTGCGCGCTTCCTTCTGAATGCTTTGGATCAGTTCAGAAATCTCTCGCGTGGACTGCGCGGATTTCTCCGCCAGCTTGCGGACTTCATCGGCCACAACGGCAAAGCCCAGGCCATGTTCACCGGCGCGTGCTGCCTCAATTGCGGCATTCAAAGCCAGTAGATTGGTCTGCTCTGCCAGGTCGTCGATCACTTCAATGATCTTTCCAATATCATCCGCACGCTGGCCCAGCGCGGAGATGATTTCCGCTGACGAACCGATGGAAGCATTGATCCGGCTCAGGCCGTCCGTTGCTTTCTCCATGGTGTTGATTCCGTTATGAACTTCGTCGCGCGAACGCTGCGAAATATCCAGCAGCACCTTGGCTGTATCGGCCACACGCTGGATGGAGGCCACCATTTGGTCAATGGAGGCGGAGGTTTCGCTCACGTTGGAAGCTTGCATCTGCGTGCTCTTCACCATGTTTTGCACGTTGATGCTCATTTCATGCATGGTGCTGGTGACCTCATCAATAGCAGAAGCCGCCTGCACGCTGATTTTTGCTGATTCATCGGAAGCCGACGCCACCTGGTTAGAGCCGCTGGCCACCTGCGCCGCGCTGTCGCGGACGTTTTTCACCAGGTTGCGCAGGCCGAGCGTCATTTCACGGAAGGCTTTGCCCAGCGTATCGCGCGCTGAGCGCGGATTGATTTCCACTGAGAGGTCGCCGCCGGCGATTGCTTCAGAAATTCCAGCCATTTCACGCAGGTAAAGCACCATGTTGTTGAAGGTGCGGGCCAACTGGGCAACTTCATCCTCGCCCGTGATTTCCACTTTCTGTTCCAGATCGCCGGTATTGCCGATCTGGCTGGCCACGCCGATCAACTGCGAGAGTGGCTGCGTGATTGACTTTGCCACTCGCCAGGAAACTGACCCTGATAGCAATATCACGATCAGCAGGCCGCCCAGGGTCACAAACGTGATGAGCGTTGCCGCCTGGCTGTCCGATGCTTCAGCATCGGTGTTGGCGCTCTTCATCATGCCCGCAAGCTGCAGCAGCGGTTGTTCTTCTTTTTGTTTCTGTTCCGGCGTTGGCGTGGCCTGAAGGTAAGCGATCTGTAATTCCGCTACCGTGGCGCTTCCAGTATCCACCTCGCGGCGTTTTTCCATCAGCGGTACGGCGAAAGTCCGGGACCATTCGTGTTCGGCATCGGCCAGTTGGTCCAACAACTGTCTCGCTCTGGAAATGTCACCCAACGCGACGCCGTTCTCCTTGATCTCATTGATCATTTGCTCCACGTCAGCCTGGCCATGGGCCAGAGCGTCTGCTTCACGCCGGTCGCCGTTCAGGAGGAAGTTGCGCAGAAAGAGACGGTTGTCGTTTCTGGCCTTGTCCAGCTTGGAAAGATTTTCGACCATTGTGATCGATTGCTTATAAAGCGCTCTGGTCGTCTGCTCGTGCCGGACCGCCAGCCAGTTCACAAGGAACGCAACGACAACGATTGCCATGATCAGGCCAAAGCCCATATAGAGCTTGCCGCCAATTGTTTTATTAATACGCATGTTCCGAACCTCTACGTGCCGCTCGCCTTCACGGCTCGTGTTCCTTTTCGTCTTCTAAAAACCTGCTGCTTGATCTCGAATGTGGTCAGCCCCCTCCAGAACCACGTTCTGGAACTTTCACAAAAGAGACAAGTTCCCTTACAGGGAATGAG
>JBARNL010000331.1:0-3751 GCA_049802955.1 Candidatus Angelobacter sp. | reverse complement strand
CGCTGGAATCCAGCTTTGCCCTGGCCATGGAGGGCGCGCCATTTATCAGCGCTTATAACCGAACGCAGGCGCGCAAGACACTCTCGACGATTGACCCGTCAGCGAACCTGCTGAATGAAGCCAGCGCCAGCCTGGTGGCCCTGCGTGAAGGCGTGAACGTTGTGATCAGCGGTACAGTGGAGAAGCTGGGCAACGGCTATAAAATTTCCTGTAAAGCCGTTGATCCCGTAAGTTCAAAAACGCTGGGCTCGGCTGAAGCGGAAACCAATGCAAAATCCGGCGTGTTGCAGGCCGTGGCGCAACTCGCCGACAAGATGCGCCGCCTGCTCGGCGACACTACTCCTGATTCCTCGCGGCTTCAGCAGCAGGAAACGGTGACCTCAAGCTCGCTTGAGGCCGTCCATGAATATGCCGTCGCGCAGGACCTCCAGTTTTCCGGCAAGTGGGAAGAAGCGTTGCCGCATTATTCCAAGGCGATTGAACTTGACCCGAACATGGGCCGCGCTTACGCCGGAATGGCCGCCATGAGCGCGAACATGGGCCACAAAGCCGACGCCGAAAAATATTATCAAACGGCCATGGCGCACATAGATCGCATGAGCGACCGCGAAAAATACCGCACGCGCGGCGGCTACTACCTGATGACGCGGCAACCGGACAAAGCGATCCAGGAATTCAACGCCTTGGTGGAGCAATACCCGGCGGATGCCGCCGGCCCTACGAACCTGGCGCTCTCTTATTTCTTTACGCGCGACATGCAGAAGGCCATGGAACAGGGCAGGCGGTCAGTGGACATTTCTCCCAAGGCGGTCCTGCAACGCACCAACCTGGCTCTCTACTCGATCTATGCAGGCGATTATGCATCAGGGGCAAAGGCGGCGCAGGAAGTATTGAGCGCGAATCCAAATTCCGCCGATGCCTTGGGCGCTCTGGCCATTGCGCAGACAGGTGAAGGAGATTTCAGCAGCGCGACTGCAACGTATAAAAAACTAGAGGCGCTGGGTGTACGTGGCGCGTCCATGGCAAACATTGGACTGGCCGACATAGCCGAATTGCAGGGACACAATGCCGAGGCCATCACGTTGCTGGAAAAAGGCATCGCCACGGACGTTGCAGCAAAAGAATCCGGCGGCGCGGCAGCCAAGGCGATTGCGCTGGGACAGGCTTATATTTCGCAAAGCGATAAAAAGAAGACGCTCAGCGCGGCGGATAGCGCCATTAAGCTTGATCAGCAGGCAAGCGTCCTTATGGCAGCGGGAGAGCTTTACGTGAATGCCGGCGACACGGCGCGCGCTTCAAAGTTGGTGATACAGCTTTCGGCGCGGATTGAGCCTGAACCGCAGCTTTATGCAGCCTTGCTTCAGGGAGCTATTTCCCTGAGCCGAGGCCAGAAGATGGACGCCATTCAATCGTTCGAGAACGCGCAGAAAATTTCCAACAGCTGGCTGGGACACTTTTATCTTGGCAAGGCTTACATTCAGAACGGATCGTTTACTGAAGCTGATTCCGAATTTGAGCTGTGCCTGAAGCGCCGTGGTGAAGCTAGCGCAGTCTTTCTTGACGATGTGCCAACGCTCCGGCTGGTGCCACCGGTCTATTACTTCCTGGCGCGTGCGCAGGAAGGATTAAAGAGTCCGGCGGCGGCGGAATCATATCGAACGTTTCTAAAGATGCAGCCGGACGGCAGCAGCGAGTTGATTACAGATGCTCGCCACCGCCTTGAAGCCCGCTAAATACTGTTTTCTCCGCCGTTCTCGTTCTCCCATCGCTCTAACGAATATTGAAAGGATTGGAAAACGCCGTTCCTGCTCCGGCCAGGTTGGTTGTAGCTTTCAGTACGTAGCCAGTCCCGGTCCGGCTAAGTGTGTTGCTGGCGAAGATGGCGATGCCGTTGTTTCCGGTAGTCGAAACCGAGGTTCCGCTCAGTATCGAGCCGCCCGGATTCACCGCGACGCTCAATGTGACCGTGACACCTGAAACGCCTTTACCCTGTGCATCGACTATCAGCACCTTGATCGATGGAGTGATCTGCTTACCAGGCGATGAATCGCTCGGCTGCACATAGAAGCTCACAGTGTACAGCGATGCAACCGTGATGCTGAACGATTTGGTTGCGACCTGCTGCGGCGTGCCTGTATCAACCACCTGAACGGTGAATGAGGATGTTCCGGCGGCCGTCGGAGTTCCGCTCAGCACTCCCGCCGTACTTAGTGATAGTCCTGCTGGAAGCGGCCCGGAGCCGGCCGACAGCGACCACTTGAACGGCGCAATTCCACCGGTGGCAGCAAGGGTCTGGCTATACACCGCGCCATATTTTGTTCCCCGCAGGCTGGCCGTGCTGATAATCAGCGGCGCAGCAATGCGCAATGTAAGAGTTCTCGGCGCGGACTGCGACGGCGATCCTGAATCGGTGGCCTGCACCGTGAAAGTTGAACCTGTAGCGTTCACGGTGGTTGGCGTTCCGCTGATTGCGCCAGCGCTGGAAAGGGTTAGTCCCGGCGGCAATGCGCCGGAAACTACAGCCCAGGAAATATTGCCGGTTCCGCCCGAGGAGGTGAGCGTTTGCAGGTACGGCGAGCCGGTGAGTCCATCGGAGAGCGTGAGCGTGCCAACGGAAAGCGGCGTAGCCACGTGCAAAGACAAAGCAATGCTGGTGGTCTGGCTGGGAGAAGCGGAATCCTGAGCCTGCGCCGTAAACGTGTTTGCGGGACCCGACGTTGCGGCGGTAATGAGCGAGGGCGCTGTGGGTGTCCCGCTAATTAGCCCTGCGGGACTGAGTTGCAAACCCGCGGGCAGGGCGCCGGCAATCACGGACCATAAAACTGGCGCTGTTCCGCCATTGGATTGCAGCGTTGCGGAGTAGGGCACGCCGACGATTGCATCGGGCAAAGTTGGTGACGTGGCGACCACAAGCGGCGCTGCAATGCGGATACCGAGAAGCTGCGTTTTTGTCTGCTGTGGAATTCCAGTATCCTGCACCTGAACGGTGAAGCTTGTGCCAGGGGTGACCGCCGTGGGAGTTCCACTAATCACGCCGGAAGTACTCAACGTTAAACCTGCCGGCAGCGTTCCGTTGCTGAGAGTCCATGTGTAATTTGCATTGCCACCAGTGACGGACAGAGTCTGGGTGTATGGGACACCGATCACGCCATCAGCCAGGGACGTTGTAGTAATAACCAGTGGCTGCGCAATGGTGATGCTCACGTTCCGGAAAGCGACGCTGGGCGTAGGCGCAGAGGTATCCGTCAGCGATACGGAAAACGCAAAAATGCCTGAAGCTGTCGGCGTGCCAGAAATAATTCCTGTAAGACTGTCCAGCGTGAGCCCGGGAGGCAGACCTCCGCTGACCACTGCCCACGTCACAGGCGCATTGCCGCCAAAAGAATTCAGAGATGTGGTGTAAGTCACGCCAGAAATTCCCGCAGGCAGCGGACCATTGGAAGTAGTAATGGCGAGCGTGGCTGGCGGCGCACCACCTCCGGTATTGACCGCGTGAGAAACCACGACGGGTGTGATGTTATCCAGAATGTCCTGAAGTGCGGCGGCGCTGCCCACGTTGGCGCGCAGCGTCACGACGCCAGTTTCACCCGGACGCAAATTCAGCGTCGCGTTCTTGGTGCTGGAGTTGGGAAGTTCGGGATCGCCCAGCTGGGTTGCGCTCTCAATCACTGGATCTGGGACGCTCACCAAGACGATGTTTTGAAATTGCGGTGTGAGCTGGCAGTTTGTTGAGCCCGGAGTTGCATACAGC
>JBARNL010000330.1:0-4834 GCA_049802955.1 Candidatus Angelobacter sp. | reverse complement strand
ACTCTGTTCTGATCATTCATAATTTTCTCCTTTCGTCATTGGGCCCGTAGCGGGCCCAAGCTCGTCAAAAGAGTTGTCCAGCCGAGCTCAAGCGCAGCCGAACGCGTTTTAGCAACCGACCTCACCTACGTGTTGATCTCCGTCTGGAGAAGGAGAGTTGGTGCAGAGCGAAAGAGTAATAAACCCTCCATTGACGATTTCGGATTCTGTCGGTGTCAATTCGCGAGCACCCCGGCGAATCAGTACTCTGTTCTGGTTGTTCATTTTTTCTCCCTTTCATCAATTGGGTCCGTTGAAGCTGGCCCAAGCTCTTTCAAAAGAGTTAAAGCCAAAGGGGTTGAAAATGGCGGCCGTGGCAAAGCGCCACCTTGTTCAGAAAATAGCGTTCAGCAAACAGGCCCACACTCCCCAATGGAAGCGTCACCGTCTTTGTTGGGGCAAGCCGTACTGGGGACGGTGCACAAGGTTTCGGTATGTAGTCCTCCGCCGACGCGCTCGATTTCCTCCTCGCTCAGCGAGCGAGCGCCCCTGCGAACCAACACTCTATTCTGGTCATTCATGCTTTCTCCTTTCGGCATTTTGGGTCCGTTAAACCTGACCCAAAGCTCTGCAAAAATCTTCCCCGGTGCCATATGAACGATTAAAAAAGCGGGTCGTCCCCAAGGGCGACCCTGCAAATGAACTAGCATTCTCCGAGGAAAGTGTCGCCGTCCCTTTGTCCTGAGGGGCCAATAGAGCAGACTGTGAGGGTACGCAACCCTCCACTGACGCGCTCAACCTCTTCCGGCGTGAGGTCACGAGCACCCTTGCGAATCAGCACTCTGTTCTGGTCATTCATTGCTTTTCTCCTTTCGTCTTTTTTCGTACATTCGATTCGCCCGCTGGCCTAGATGGGACAAAATGTGTCTTCGTCCGAGCCGCCTTTAGGCAGGTGCGTGAACGTCAACTGGCATGGAGGGCCGGACGCGTTTACGCTTTCGACTTCTTCTTCCGTTAACTCGCGAGCCCCCATGCGGTTGAGCACGCGATTCGGTTCCATCTGATTAGACATAGCTTTCTCCTTCATAAACTCGTGCGCCGGCTGCCCGTGCCGCGCGCAAAGAAGATGGTTCCTCGGAAATTTTTCCCGAACGCGACAAACCGATGACGCGGTCGGCGATCCGGATAGTGTCAGGGCGGTGCGCAGCGAAGATGCGCGTCATGCGCAGTTCTGCCAGCATGGCGGCAATGCGCTGTTCCGTGGGAACGTCAAGATGACTTGTGGCTTCATCCAGTATCAGGATAGAAGGCCGCTGATAAAGCGCCCGCGCCAGCAAAAGACGTTGCTGCTGACCTCCGGAAAGCGCAGAACCCATGTCACCGATCAGGGTGTTGTAACCCATGTGCATCTCATTGATCTCATCGTCCAGACAGGCGAGGCGAGCGCATTCCTGCACACGCGACATATCGGCAATATCAGAGGCGAAAGAGATGTTATCCGCAATTGTTCCGGCAAAAAGGCAGTCATCCTGCAACACAAAGCCAACATTGCCCAGGACGGCGGCGCGGCTCTCACATACGGAATGTCCGTTAACAACCACATCACCCGATTGCGGCTTCAAGAGGCCTGCCATCAGCTTGAGCAGAGTCGATTTTCCCGCTCCCGAAGCGCCCACGACCGCAACACACTCGCCGGGTTTGATTCTGAAACTGACATCGTGCAACAACCACGGCTCTGTATCCGAGTAACGGAAGAAAAGATGTTTCACATCAATGGAAGAGTCTTCCACGTCAGCTCCCCCATCATCAATGAAGGCGGACTCGGGTTTTTCCAGCACAACATCCGCCAGCCGCTGGACCTGGAGCGAGAGCATGCGGAATTCATACAGGCGGTCAACCAGGGTGGTGATGCGCGCCTTGAATTGTTCCTGATAAGCGACAAAGGCAAACAGCATGCCAACGCTGAATTTGCCGCTGAGAACCAGCGTTGCGCCAACCCAGACCACAGCTACTGTTTGCAGGCCAAAAATCAGCCCATTGGCTGCTTTAAAAAGCAGTGTTAATTTTTCCGCGGCCACTTGCGCGTTGGTTGTGTCGGCCAGCAAATTCATCCAGCGCGTTTTGCGGCCGTCTTCACGTCCCAGAACCTTGATGGTGCGAATGCCGCGAAGCGTCTCAATCAGATGGGTCTGCTGTTTGGCGAGACGTATAATTTGCTCTTCCGTCGAGCGGCGCAATGGAAGATAAGCAAAGTTGCGCAGGGCGACGTAAATCAGCACGCTGGCAATGACGATCAGAGCCAATTGGCGGCTATAGAAGAACCTTACCGCCAAAACAAAGATTGAGATCAGGCCATCGAGCACCGCTTCAATAAAGTTATTGGTGAGGGTGCGCTGGATAGCTTCCGCGCCTTCAAAACGCGAGAGGATGTCACCAAAATACCGCTTTTCAAAAAATGAAACCGGAAGTCGAACGAGATGAGAAAACAGGTTGGCATACCATTGCAACTTCAGCGATGTGCCGAAGTAGAGAGTCGTCCAACTGCGTAGCGCTCCCAGAAATGATTGCAGCCCGATCAGCAGCATGAAGCCGATGCCCAGAGTAAAGAGCAGGTCGCGATCAAAGGCGGCGAGCACCTTGTCCACAGTGAGTTGCAGGAACAAGGGACTGATAATGGAAAACAATTCCAGGGCGGCAGCCAGAACAAAGATTTGTCCCAGCGCGCGCTTGAGACCTGAGACACGGCCAATGAGATCGCGCAGGCGGAGCGGGTGGCGCTCTTCCCGCTGAACAAAGCTGGGCGTGGGAGTAAGCTCCAGCGCAACTCCGGTGAAGTAACGGCTGGCTTCAGCAAAGCTGATCCTGCGCGGTCCCATCGAAGGATCAAGCAGGTGGATATATTTCCGCGTGACCTTCTTCAGCACCACAAAGTGGTCCATTTTCCAATGCAGGATGCAGGGCGTTTTCAGATAAGGCAGGTCTTCCAGTTCCACGCGAAGCGGGCGTCCGGTGAGATCAAGAGCGGCAGCGAACTTAATAATGTGATTGAGCGTAGCGCCGCGCAATGAAACGGAGAAACGCTGCCGCAACCCGGGCAGGTCAGCCCGCAGTCCGTGATAGCCGGCGATCATGGCAAGGCAAGCCAGGCCACACTCCGCCGCCTCAGTCTGAAAGACCATCGGCAGTTTTTGTTCTCGGGAAAAGCTCATTTTTTCCGCAACTGCTGCGCCCCGCGGCTCAGCTTCCTGACCGTTCAAAAAACCACTTGATTAAAGGTTTATGCCCAAGCGGGATTTCCGCTTCCACTCTCATTCCCGATTGCGGTGAAGGGCTGAGTTGCATGGCCTGTGCCGCTTGTGGCGGGAGCGACACCTTGATTTTGTATAACTGGATTTTGTTTGCCGGCCCAGCCAGTTTCAAATTGGCTTGGCTAAGGTCTGATGGGATTGCTGGCGATTGCGATATTTCCAGTACAGTTCCAATCTGCCGTGCAAACTGCGCTGGACAGGAATCACAGCGCAAAGATAGCTGCGTACCGGGATGCAACCGGGCGATCATGGGCGCGGGGACGTAGATCTCTGCTTCCGATTTTGCTGCGAAAGAATTTGGAGCAGCAGGCCCGGAGATTGTGATGATGCCTGGAACGCGTGCTTTTTCGGTGTATTGTCCGAGAAAGAGAAATCCCAGAACGGCAGCGGTGATGCCCAAAGCAAACCAGCACAGCAACATCAATGGAAAAGGACGGATGAGAATAATCTCGCCATAGAACTTCTGCTGCAAAGCAGCAACGGCTTCCGGACGGAACAGCGGCAACGGAGTGCCATCGCTATGGCTTTCAACCGAACTGAGTGTGTTGCCGGTGATTGGCATCCGCTTGTTCGCTCCGTATTAAAACGAAGAATTTAATGGTACGCCCCAGCGATGGGGAATGATGAAAAATCGCTTAGAAAAAACCAGAGCTGTTCCAAAACGGGAAGGCGGGAACAATGGATTTATCCGCTAACGCGGCTTGTTCCCGATCCCCGACAGTAGGCCCCAACGATATAACTTTTCCCGAGCGAACGATTTTGCCGGCTATTTGTAAGCGCAAAGCAGGGCTGCTACCATCAAAGCGTGAATCGTTTTAAGAGTTTCCCCGCCAAAATAGCCCTTGCCGTGGCCCTTGTGGCCTCAGGCGTAATGTATGCAACATCCCCGGCTGCTGTCGTCCTGCCGCCGGTGCCATCCACGGTTGATTCCATTACTCCGGGCGAATTGCGAATGCACCTGCAATTCCTTGCTTCAGAGGAATTAGGCGGACGGTACACGCTTTCTCCAAGCTTTGCCATTGCGGCCCGCTATCTTGCGGCCCACCTTGAGGCTTATGGCTTCAAGGGCGCGGGGGAGCATGGCGATTTCTTGCAGACTTTTCAAGTTATTTCCGCAAAGCCGGACACCGCAAAAAGTTCACTGGAAGTGAGTTTCGACGGCAAGCAGAAGTCCTACCACTTTGGCGATTTCTATATCCCAGCGGAAGGCGGCAATGGTGAGGCCCAGGGGCAGATCGCTTTTGTGGGACCGGGAATCTCTTCGCCATCGCAACACCACGACGATTACGCCGGCCTGGATGTAAAGGGAAAAATTGTCGTTTTGATTGCCGGCACAACGCCCGGTGTGGATATGTCGCGCCTCAGTGAGAATGAACACGGGCAGGGAGCCGCGCGCGCACATGGGGCCATTGGCATCCTGCAGTTGCCGCCACAACGTTTTCTTGATTTGATGAAAAATAAGGGTTTCCAGGAGCGAGCAGCGTCGCGTGAAACTGTCCGGCTGGCGCGTGGCGTTGAACGCAGCCTGCCCGAGGTGACGCTGGGCC
>JBARNL010000329.1:0-4847 GCA_049802955.1 Candidatus Angelobacter sp. | reverse complement strand
ACCGGGGAGAAGAGCGCCGCCAATCTCGACTCGTTCAAAAAATTCGTGAAACAGAAAACCGCCCAACTGCAAAAGGAATACGGCTGCAAGGCCGTGGAATATACCGTGGAATTACAGAACGGGCAAGCCAAGCTGAAGGCCAAACCTAAGGCGTAGTTTTTATCGCTGCGCTCCCAGCGTAGGGCATTAAACATTCTCGCCTACTTGCAGGTCCATCAGCGCTCGAACTGGCGGCTCAACACAGGTGGCTCAATACGCGGAATTTGCTGTCATTGATTGCTATTACCCGCGTATGTCACTCTCCAGATTGCGTTGGAACCGTCATCGCTTACGAAGAGCGAGCCGTCATTCCCGACGGCGACTCCCACGGGGCGCCCCCACACGTGGCCATCCGCGGTGACAAAGCCGGTTAGAAAATCTTCGTAGTCGCCGAGGGCTTTGCCATTTTTTAGCGGAACACGTATTACTTCATAGCCCGCGCGGCGGCTGCGGTTCCATGACCCATGCTGTGAAGCAAAAATATCACCGCGGTATTCCTCCGGAAACTGTTTGCCTTCGTAAAAAGTCATTTCCAGAGAAGCAAAATGCGGCTGCACGAGCACGTCGGGCACAACGACTTTGTCTTTCAGCTCAGGATGCTTGCCCTGATGCCTGGGATCCCAGTGCGGACCAATGTAATACCACGGCCAACCGTAAAATCCGCCATCCTGCACGTGCGTAATGTAGTCGGGCGGGAGCAGGTCGCCCAATTCGTCGCGCTCATTTACTGAGGCCCATAAAACGCCGGTCTCAGGGGAGACAGCGATTCCAACCGCATTGCGTAAACCATACGCATAGATTCGCATGCCGGTGCCGTCAGGATTGAACTCCAATATGTCAGCGCGGTTTTTCTCTTCTGGATGCGTGTCAGGATCGTCATTATTGGAATGCGATCCAACCGAGACATACATTTTTTTGCCGTCTTTTGAGAAGGCGATGTCGCGAGTCCAATGTCCTCCGCCTCGCAGGTGTCCTCCGCCGGAAATATCCGCGATCTTCTCTGACGGACCGCGCGCTTTCATATCGCCTGAACGATAGGGAAAGCGCACTACAGAATCTGTATTGCCAACGTACACCCATTCCGGATTTGGACCCGGCGGATAAAATGCGATTCCAAACGGCTGCTTCAGCCCGCTGGCAAAAACCGCCATCTGTGCTGCCTTTCCGTTTTTGCCCACGCCACGAAAAACTTTGATTTCGCCCCTTTTGCTTTCTGCCAGAAAGATGTCACCGTTCGGCGCGGGTCGAATTTCGCGAGGATAATTGAGGCCATCCGCATAAAGCTCCACTTTGAATCCAGCAGGCGCCTGCGGCATGGCTCCGTGTGGGCGCGCCACGATGTCAGGGCCGTTATCGACGGAGGTTGTCGCGTGCGGTCCAGGTAGATCGGCTACGGTGATCTTGCGAAACGTGCCGGGCTTCTGGTGTGTCCAGTCGGCATATGCGGCAGATCCGGTAATCGGATTCTCTTTGGTGGCGCCGGCGGACTGGCCGTATGAGCTGATGGATAAAAGCAGCATGGCGGCTGTAGCGAAACTCGATAAAGTTTTGCAAGGTAAAGTGTTGAGAAATGAACAGCAGCGAGGCATTTGCATCTTGTCCTTTTGCCAATTGAGATGCTGAAGCGCTGGCATGTGCGGCACTGAGTATCCGCTTCTATTCTGCTTCTATTCAATGTGCGGTTGCGCGCAGCACTTTCACGCTGATACCTTATTCCTTAGTCCTTTCATCCCTCCTTGAGGAACAATAGTGGCCAAAATTCAGCGTGCAATCCTGAGCGTTACCGATAAGAGTGGTCTGGTCGAATTTGCCCGGCAACTCGCAGCCCTGAAGGTGGAATTGGTGTCCACCGGAGGCACGGCCAAGCTGCTGCGGGAAGCAGGCGTCACGGTAAAAGACATCTCTGACCTGACTGGCTTTCCCGAAATGCTGGACGGCCGCGTAAAGACGCTTCACCCCAAGGTCCACGGCGGAATCCTGCACATTCGCGGCAATGCCGCGCACGTTGCGGCGGCGAAAGAGCATGGCATCCAGCCGATCGATATGGTAGTGGTGAATCTTTACGCTTTTGAGAAGACGGCTTCCAAGCCGGGCGTGCATTTTGATGAGGTAATCGAGAACATCGATATTGGCGGCCCGTCGATGGTGCGGTCGGCGGCAAAAAATTTCCGTGACGTCGCGATTGTGACCTCGCCTTCCGACTACTCGGCCATCGCGCAGGAAATGGCGAGCACCGGCGGCGAACTTGGGCTGGCGACGCGCTGGCGTTTGGCGCAAAAAGCTTTTGCCACCACCGCCGCGTATGACAGCGCGATTGCTGCGACTCTGGCCAGCACTTCTCTTAGCGGCGACGCAAGAGACTTTCAGCTTCCCCCGGCAGCAACCGGCGGCAATGACTTTCCTGCCGTTCTGCGATTTTCTTTAAATAAAGCCATGGACCTGCGCTACGGAGAGAACCCGCACCAGCGCGCCGCCATGTATTCCGATGGATCGGGTACAGGCGTGGCCAACGGCAAACAGCTTCAGGGCAAGGAACTCTCGTTCAACAACATTGTGGATTTGCAGGCGACGTGGGACCTGGCGCAGGAGTTCGAAGAAACGGCTTGTGCCATTATCAAACACACCAATCCTTCAGGCTGCTCCACGGGAAAGACGCTGGTGGAGGCCTATATGCGCGCCAAAGAAACTGATCCGATTTCTGCCTTCGGCGGCGTGATTGGCGTGAACCGCGTGATTGACGGCGCAGCGGCGGAAGAGATGACTAAGCTTTTTGTGGAAGCCATCGCCGCGCCGGGTTATTCACCGGAAGCGAAGGAAAAGTTTGCTGCCAAGAAGAACCTGCGGCTGGTTGAAGTCAAGATAAGCGCGCAGAAATTCGCCATGAAGCAGGTTTCCGGCGGCATGCTGGTGCAGGATGCCGACGTTCGTCCCTTGGCCCAGGCCGACCTCAAAGTTGCCAGCACGCGGCCGCCTACTCCGGAAGAAATGCGCGCCCTGCTGTTTGCCTGGAAGGTCTGCAAGCATGTGAAATCCAATGCCATTGTGTATGCCCGCGAAGGCCAGACTATCGGAGTTGGGGCAGGCCAGATGTCCCGGGTGGATTCATGCAAGATTGGCGCCATGAAAGCGATCTTACCTTTGCAGGGCACGGTGGCTGCCTCCGACGCTTTTTTCCCATTTCCGGACGGCGTGGAAGAGATTGCCAAAGCCGGCGCAACGGCCATTATTCAGCCTGGCGGCTCCATGCGCGACCAGGAAGTAATTGACACGGCGAACCGCCTGGGGCTGGCAATGGTGCTCACAGGTGTGCGCCACTTCCGTCACTAGTCAAGAATTGTAATCAGGTGCCGAAAGGGCGGAACTAAGGGCTAGAATTAGAGAGGTGAATATCCGCCACCGGAAAGGGCGGCTGTGCATCCAATTAAAGGGTATTTCGGTTCGCTCTATGACTTGTATAAAAAATCGCATTCTTCTCTCTGGGCTGCTTCTGCTCACAACCACCAGCGTATTGGCCCAGCAGAACTCGCCTAAATCCCAGGCCCCTGCAAAAACCGCGCCGTCAAAAAAAGACGCGGCTCCGGGACAGCAAGCGCCCGCGGCCAAGGCCACAAATCCCGATCAGCCTAAAGCGGACAAGAAACCTGATCAAGCCGCGGCTTATTATCATTTCTCCCTCGCGCATATGTACGAAGAAATGATGGCGATGTATGGCCGCTCAGACTATGCCACTAAAGCGGTTGAAGAATACCGGCTGGCTATTGAGAACGATCCTTCTTCAGAATATTTGAACGCGTCCCTGGCGGAGTTGTACGCCAAAACGGGACGCATCCGCGACGCAGTGCTGGAAGCCCAGGAAATCATCAAGCGCGATCCCAACAACCTGGAAGCACACAAGCTGCTGGGTCGAATCTATCTGCGATCTTTGGGAGATCTGCAGCCAGGAACGCAATCGCGTGAAGTCCTCAACCTGGCTATTGAGCAATATGAAGCCATTACCAAGATCGAGCCCAAGAATGCGGACAATCATCTGCTGCTGGGACGGCTGTATTTCCTGAATAAAGACGCTGCCAAAGCGGAAAATGAATTCAAGACCTCGCTCAATCTCGATCCCAATTCGGAAGAAGCCATCACCAACCTGGCTTATCTCTATAACGATGAAGGCGCAAACAATAAAGCCGCCGACTTATTGAAGACCGTGCCGGAAGGCCAGCGCTCGGCCAAGATCTATTCCGCTCTGGGGACCACCTACGAGCAGCAAAAAGATTACAAGAACGCCATCGCCTCTTTCCGGCAGGCATTGGCCATGGACAAGGAAAACCTGGACGCGATGCGCGGCCTGGCCCAGAACCTGGCCAATGACAATCAGATAGACGCGGCGCTCGACGAATATCGCACCATCCAGGATGCCGATCCTCAGGACCCTACGGCCGCATTGCGAGTGGCCGAAATTTACCGACGCCAGGGCAAGTTTGATCTGGCCATGGAGAACCTTAAGAAAGCTGCTGCGCTGGTGCAGGATTCGCTGGAAATTCCATACAACGAAGCGTTGATCCTGGAAGCGCAGGGCAAGTATGAAGATGCCGCCACCGTCCTGCAGAAGCTGGTAGCGCACCCGCTGCCGCCAAATGCGAGTGCCGGCGACAAGAGTAATCGCGCGCTATTTCTGGAACGGCTCGGAAACGTTTATCGCGAAGCGGGCCGGCCGCTGCTGTCACTGGAAACGTTTCGCAAGATCATCGATCTTGGCGGGGATGAAGCTGCTCGCGGCTACCAAGATGTGATCGATTCCTATCGCGACCAGAAGCAGT
>JBARNL010000328.1:0-3856 GCA_049802955.1 Candidatus Angelobacter sp. | reverse complement strand
AGACTACCCTCCTCAAAAAACCCCTAGAAGGCTGTGCTCAAGCCAGAGTATAACTGTGTTGCTGCCGGGAAGCAACGAAATCAGCGCGGAGGCACGGCGGAAAGGGAAGCACCTTCCGTTATGTGATTAAATCGGGAGCCTATTAGGTCCGCAGGCAGCCTCTTGGCCTTTATGGTTCAACAATTTGTAACAAGCCACTCCGATGTGCTAACTTGCCCCTCGATTTCATACGCGCCTGAGAATTGACCGGGAGGGACACTGTGGCCGAATCCGTACAAACGAGAGTAGAAGAACCAAAATTTCAACCGTATGTGCCCCCAGATGAAGTTCGGCCGGAACTCACGTTTAGCGCAATCCTCTTTGGCGGACTCTTCGGGATATTATTTGGTGCGGTCACGGTTTACGTTGGCCTGCGGGCCGGGTTGACGGTATCGGCCTCGATCCCCATTGCCGTGCTTTCCATCAGCGTTCTCCGCGCCCTGGGCAAGGCCAGTATTCTTGAGAACAACATTGTGCAGACGGCCGGATCGGCCGGCGAGTCCGTGGCAGGCGGCGTGATCTTTACCTTGCCGGCACTCATCTTTCTGGGTTTCCCGCTGGAATATGCCCGCATTTTTCTTCTGGCCTTCATCGGTGGATGGCTCGGCGTCCTGTTTATGATCCCGTTGCGGCGGCAGTTGATCGTAAAAGAGCACGGCAACCTGCTTTATCCCGAAGGCACGGCCTGCGCCGATGTCTTGATCGCCGGCGATAAAGGCGGATCATTTGCCAGCCGCGTCTTTGCCGGACTGGGACTCGGTGCGCTGTATACGCTGTTCCAGAATGAAAACATGTTCGCGCTGTGGCCCAGCACCCCTACCAACACGCCTTCATGGTTTCCGGGATCTTCCATCCGCGCCAATACCACTTCAGAATATCTGGGTGTGGGGTACATCATTGGACCAAAAATCGCAGGCGTTTTGATTTCTGGCGGTGCGTTTGCATGGCTGGTAGTCATGCCCGCCATTAAGTTCTTCGGCAGCCATGCCACCTCCGCTATTTTTCCCGGGACCAAGCTCATTGCGGACATGTCTCCCGATGACATCTACCGCGCATATATACGGCCTATCGGCGCTGGCGCGGTTGCCGCTGCCGGATTGATCACACTTATCCGTACAATTCCAACCATTGTGAACGCGTTGCGGGCTGGCGCTAAAGATCTGGCAAAAGGCGCGGCCGGCGCGGCCGGCCAGCGTCGCACGGATAAGGACATCAGCCTCAAATGGGCGCTGCTGGGTTCTGGCGTTCTGCTGCTCATCATGTGGGCAATGCTTACATTCTTTCCCATTAAGAATGCCGAAACGCATGGCCTGAATAATTTCTTTGCCGCGCTGCTGGTGGTGGTATTCGGCTTCCTTTTTGTCACGGTATCATCGCGCATTACAGGCCTGATCGGGAGTTCGTCGAACCCAATTTCAGGCATGGCTATTGCTACCCTGATGGCAACGTGCGCCATGTTTCTGGTAATGGGTTGGACAGGCACCGCGTTCTCAGCCCTGGCGATCACGATTGGCGGCGTGGTCTGCATTGCTTCAGCCAATGCGGGCAATACATCGCAGGATTTGAAAACCGGTTTCCTTGTGGGCGCGACTCCAGCCAAGCAGCAGATTGCGTTGATGGTGGGCGTAACCGTTTCAGTTGTCGCGATTGGCATGACGCTTGGGCTGATGAACAGCGGTTTGGAAGAATTCCGCCCTGCAAACATTGCCATTGACGTGAACCAGCTGCCCACAGGCGTCTCGCAATATTCCGGCAAGTTCGAGCGCCAGACTGTTCCTGTGACAACGGCCAAAGGGCCGGACGCCGCAGCCGGACAGACCAAAACAGATCAATCGGTAAAAGGGATGACGTTGTATACCTCCATCAATTCGCCGACGGTCCCCAATGGCTACTACTTTCTGAATCCGCAGACCGGCAAATTTGAAATCCAGTGGATCCAGGGCATTGGCAGCGAGCGCGCCGCCGCGCCGCAGGCGCAACTGATGGCTACGGTCATCAACGGCATCCTTCAGCGCCGCCTTCCCTGGGGACTCATCCTGCTCGGCGTCTTCATGGTAGTAGCGGTAGAACTTCTGGGCATCCGGTCTCTTTCGTTCGCGGTTGGATTCTATCTTTCTATTGCCACCACGCTGGCCATCTTTGCCGGTGGCGTTGTGCGCTGGCTGGTGGAGCGGCGCGCGAGGAAGGCAGGCGGTACGGTTGAAGAAAGTGAAGTCAGCCCCGGCTCGCTTTATTCCAGCGGCTTGATTGCTGCCGGCGGGATCGTTGGACTCGCCGGGATGGTAATCAAAGTCGCGGAAGCCAAGCACTGGCTGCCTGAAGGCGCGATCAGCTGGGGACAGAAAATCCCCTTCCTGGCGAACAGCAATCTTCTATCTGTAATCATGTTCGGCGTGCTGGCATACTCGCTCTATCACTTCGCCAGCAAACCGCTGGAAGGCGATAAGAAATAAATTTACCGCAATCGGCGCAAGACCTATGCTCTCTGCAAGGGTGCATGCCGCGTGTTATAGCTCTGCGAAAATTTCAAAACCATACCACTGATGACACGGATAACACTGATTAACACAGATCAGAAAAGGTGAGTAAATTAGCCGCGACAGAAACTAATCCGCCAATTAAATTTCATCGCTGATTCTAAAAATCCGAATTTATCCGTGTTCATCCGTGGTAAGGTTTTGTTCTTCTTCCGCCTATAATCTTTCTGTGTCCATTGTTGAGAATATTGCCGCGATTCGCGACCGCATTGCCCGCGCAGCCGCAACGGTCGGACGCAGCGGCGATTCGATTACGCTGATGGCCGTGAGCAAGACCGTGGAGCCGGAGCGGATCAAGGAAGCTTACGCGGCCGGTCTGCGCATTTTTGGCGAAAACCGGGTGCAGGAATTCGAAAGCAAATCCGCCGCGCTGAGTGAATTGAAAGATGCCGAATGGCACCTGATCGGCCATCTGCAGAGCAATAAAGCAAAGAAAGCCGCCGAATTATTTCACGCCGTCGATTCCCTGGACTCTGTGCGGCTGGCGGAAAAGCTTAACCAAGCCGCCGCAGAGGCAGGCAAAAAGCTCAATGTGCTGATCGAAATCAAAGTCGCCGAAGAGGAAAGCAAAGCCGGAATACCTTTGGATTCGCCTGAACTAGAAAACTTGCTTCACGCCGGGCCGCAGCTTGAAAGTCTCCAGATTCGCGGGTTGATGACCGTCCCACCTTTTACTGATAATCCTGAAGGCGCACGGCCATATTTCCGTCTGCTGCGCGATCTGCGCGACAAGATCGCAGCGCGAAAGCTGCCTGCCATCGAAATGCACGTGCTTTCCATGGGCATGTCGCATGATTTTGAAGTCGCCATTGAAGAAGGATCAACCTGCGTGCGCGTTGGCACGGCAATTTTTGGAGAAAGGCCAAAGCCGGCATGATTCCCATCCAGAAAAGCGCCAAGGGAATCATGTTCGCCGTCAAGGTCCACCCGCGCGCCCGCAAAAACGCCATCACCGGTGTTGTGGGAGACGCGCTGAAGCTTGCTCTCACGGCGCCGCCAGTCGAAGGCAAAGCCAACCAGGCCGTGATTGAATTCTTTGCGGATTTGTTTGCAATTCCGCGCTCCTCCGTTACCATAGCCAGCGGTGAAACCAGCCGAAACAAAATAGTGCGAATCGCGGGCGTGAGCAAGCCTGCGGCAGAGCAGAAGCTGGCTGAAAATTTGAAATCGTAATTTGTAATTTGCCCGACGAGGTGACATTTGTCCTTTTCTGAACGCCTGGAGCAGATAAAGACCGGCTTTGAACGGCCATTCTGGGTCGCCAACGTCACTGAGCTGTT
>JBARNL010000327.1:0-2212 GCA_049802955.1 Candidatus Angelobacter sp. | reverse complement strand
GTTCAACGAGACGAAATCGGCCTGCGGGCTGTTGGTGCTTCTCCTGGGCAAGACTGGCTGGCTTCTGCTTCCCGCGACCTCGTTGCGCTACCTGCTCGAATGCCGTTCGCAGTGCCGGCACAGCTCGCAGAGCTTCATAAAAGTGAACCACCTGTTCGGGTGAAAATTCCGCCTCATCAAAGAGACGGCGAGCGTCGGGCTCCTTGCCAATCTTCTGCCATGCAGATTTCAATGCTTCCGGTGATGGTGAAGGTGGTTGCATGGTGATCTTCTTACTTCCTTTCGGCCGGGATGCCCCTCGGCGTGCCTCTCTTCGTTCTGCTTCTTTTCGGTTTTTGTCGGCGTCGATCCGATCAAGGAGCAGTGTAGCGGGTTCATCTTGCTGATCCTGGGGAACGAGCTCGCCAGTGAATGCTTGACGCAGGAGCGAATCGCGAGTGGTACGGGCAAGCTCAAGTTGGCGCGACAGTTTAGAATCCAAACGGTTCGCTGCAGCCAGACGGCGTTCCACCTGAACAATAATTTCCGCCTGCTCCTCCAAAGGCGGAATCGGTATTGGCAGCTTACTTAATACGCCTCGGTTGATTGAGGCTAGGTTTGTTGTCTGTGTTCCATGCTTGATGAAAAAGCTCTGTCCAAATGTGTTTCCCCAATGAGAGACCAGCTTCGGATTCAAGAGCGATTGTTCAAAGGGACGGACCCGAAAAACATGATTCTGGTGAACGCACCTTCGAATTTGATCTTCCCACACCCATCCTCGTCCAAGCTTGTCCCTGTCGCCCCCCTCAGTAAAGAGGATGTCACCAGCCCGAAGAAGATAATCGGCAACTCTGTCCTTTTCCAAGCGGATTGTCTTAATTTCGCTCAGATCAAAATATCCGCGCATAACATTTGCGACCCGGAGATATGGCAACTCAACTGGATTTTTAACGAGACGATTTTTACTGACGGAAATTCCTGAGCCAATTCCTGCAACCATTTCCAGGGAAGCCCAAGCCCAAGTCTCAGGTAATTGTGGCAGACCAGTTGTATCTAGTTGGGACGGTTCCGAATAGCGAAATTTCCGCTGTTTTCTTTTCGAAGATTTGGTTCCTTTAGGGAAACGCTTAACTTCGGCTTTTTCCCAACGAGCACGTCGAACAGCGAGGATCCGTTGCAATAGCGCTTTACCGTTTTCGATCTTGTCACTCTTGCGTGCCGTCTGCGCTGCACGCCAACCGCGAGTTAAGTCGCCCGTGCCGGCAGCCTCTAATACAGCTTCACGATAACGCTTCAGTCGCTCTCGCGCTCTCTGTGCGACAATTTCCGCTCGGTCCAATCTCACTATGCCTGCATCCAGCTTTGCGATTATACGTTCTTGTTCGCGGGTGGATGGCAGCGGAAACTCGTGCGAGACTAGGTAATTTGCCGGTACTCGCTTTTGACCGCTTGCACCGGTCATCTGATGCTCTGCCTCCTTCCGAAACGACGGTTGGAGTAGAAAGTAAAGAACAAACCGGGGAATTACACCTTCGAATGGCCGGAAAACGAAAAATTCGGTAGAGCCATACCCCAAACGGTTCTTGAGGTCCGTCGCGATGGCAATCTTTCCGTTCTCCATGCACGGTGTAATTTTGGCAAAGATGACATCATTTTCTATGAACGGTGTGTATCCCCTTCGAACTGAACCAAGTGCCCGAATCTGTGAAGCATCGAGTCGGCCGCTTTCCTCCTCGACGGCGGCCATCGGGACAAAGCTGACTTCGGTATCGTCGGGCAGAGTGACGTCGGTTGGCATTCCTGGATTTACCTTGCAAACTTCACCCAGTGTCGTTCTCACCCAGCCTTTTGGCAGCTTGTTATGCATTTTTTAAGCGATGTTCAGGTTGCCGCTGTGGACTGAGGATATCCCAACTCGAAAATTTTCGAAACTGGATGCAAACCTGGCTCTAGCTATGTTCGATATCTCAATGGCTGGGGAGCTTGATGCTCGCCCTCCTCCGAAATCACTTGGCCTGAAGTTTTATAAGCGACAATGTACCAATTCGTAATTGCTTTGCTACAAACAATCGGCTAAAGTTAGCCAGCACTCAAGGGTGTGAGCGGGAAAAGATATTTGACAATTCGGCTTTGGCTATTGGCTCTTAGCTTTTGGCCAGAAAAACACCAGCGCATCCGGCTTAACTTGGTGCTTTCAGGTTGCGACCCTCTGCCGATTGGGATTGGGTCTGGG
>JBARNL010000326.1:0-8838 GCA_049802955.1 Candidatus Angelobacter sp. | reverse complement strand
GGTTAAAGAGACTTACAGCTCAGCACTCACCGCATGCGCCAGCTCTTTAAGCGACTTCTCGTTTCTGCGGTACCACATCCATAGCCCGTGTTTTTCAGCCTGCACCAAACCGGCCTTTCTCAGGATTGACATGTGGTGAGAAATCGTCGGCTGTGAGAGCGTTACGTGGTCCTGCACGTCGCAGGCGCACATGCCAACGCCCTTTCCAATGGAGCACTGGCCCTTTTGCTTCAGCAGCCGAAGTATTTTCACCCGGGCCGGATCGGCCACCGCTTTGAGCGCCAGCACAAGTTGTTTATCGGTCATTGTCATCGCATTTTGGCATCACATTCTTATCTGTACACGCACAGATCGATTTTGGTCAATATGAAATCGTCTATTGACCGCGCTTGCCAACCTCTGTTTTCCTAGAAGTAGCATGGAATTGCGCAAAGATCCGATTACGCGCTCCTGGGTCATCGTGGGCGATGACGTGGAGAGGCCAGCCCAACCCGGCCATTGCCCGTTTTGTCCTGGAGCACAAAATGCGCCGCAGGTAATTGCCACGTTAAACGGCAACGAGCTTGGCGGCGGACCGATCTCCGCCATGGTGCATCCCGCGCCGCTTTATCGCATTGAGGGCGAGCCGCATCGCCATGCCGAGGGCATTTATGACGCCATGAATACGGTGGGCGCGCATGAAGTTTTGGTACAGAGCATCCGGCATGACATCGAGTTGTGGCAATCTTCTGATGCCGAAATTTCTCAGTTCCTGCTGCTGACAGCTCAGCGCATACAGGACCTGAAAGGCGATCTGCGCTTCAAGTACGTGACCATGTTCAAGAATCACGGGCCGGCGGCAAGCCAGGAATTTGACCATCCCGTTTCCGAGCTGACCGCGACCACGTTTGTCCCACGACGCGTGTTGTATGAGCTGCGGGCTTCACGCGATTACTATCTGGAAAAAGAGCGCTGCGTTTTCTGTGACACGCTGGGACAGGAATTGCGCAATCCAATCAGAATTGTTGAAGCCTTGAATCACTATGTTTCCCTGTGTCCATTCGCCTCGCGTGTGCCTTATGAGATCTGGATCATGCCGCGCAAGCACGAGTCGTCTTTTGAGCGATCAGTCACCTCAAAATCGGCGCATATCAACGAACTGGCCGGGCTAATCCGCCGAACGCTACAACGGGTGATGAGCATTTCTGAATCGTTTTATCTGGTGCTGCACACGGTACCCAATACCTATCAGAAATCGAACATCCTGCAATATTGGAAGACCGTGGACGAAGACTACCACTGGCATATTGAGATCCTCCCCATCATGGGACAGAAAGCCAAGCCGTATTTCCTGAAAGAGGTGTATTACACCCATATCTCATCGGAGACAGCGGCGGAAAAGTACCGCAAACTGGCGCTCCGCTGATTTTGTAAGGGATAGGCCCTAATTGGACCGCGTTTACCACGTCTGCCGGGGTACCTTTGTGCGTTTTATCACACGTCCTACAGCGTACTCGCGGCTATAATTTGCAATAACTTATGCTTCCGTTATTTTGGTTACGCGTGGCCCTGAGCTTATACGGGGTGGGCCTGCTTTATGCCCTGGCATCATTCTGGGGCGGCAGGAAAGTCCTCACCCGAATCACCCTGCCCGCCGTTGGGCTGGGAATGGTGTTTCATTTTGTCTCCATCGTAGAAAATGCTATGTCCAGCGGCACCTGGGCGCCAAGCTCCATGCATGGACTGGAATCTTTGCTGGCGTTCGTGCTGATGGTATTTTTCTTTCTCGTTTATGCCCGATTTCGCGCCACCTCGCCGGGGCTGGCCGTGTTTCCGCTGGTTTTCTGGCTTACTTTTTCAGCGTCTTCCTATGCAGAGCCAACTGAACCCTCCGCTCCGCTGTTCGTAAGCACGCAATGGATTTACATCCACGTCGCACTGATTCTTATTGGTTACTCGGCGCTGTTCTTCAGCTTTGTGGCCAGCATTCTGTATTTGATCCAGGAGCGCAATCTGAAAACCAAAGCCGGGATGAGCGGCTTCTGGTCGCGGCTGCCGGCGCTCGCCACAATCGACGAAATCGGTTTCAAATGCCTGATTTGGGGCTTTCCGTTTATGACGCTGGGACTCATCGCCGGATCGATTCTGGCCGAAGCGCGGTTTGGCAGCAGATACTTTGCCGATCCTAAAATTTTGTTGTCCGGCCTCATGTGGGTCATCTATATGGTCCTGCTATACACGCGATGGAATGCGGGATGGCGTGGCCGGCGGGCAGCTTATTTGGCCACGTTTGCGTTTGGCGCGGCCGTGCTGGCCTGGGCCGCCAATAATTTCAGCCAGACACACAGGTTTATTGCTCCATGAACTTTCACGTTATCGGCGTGAACCACAACAGCGCGCCCCTGGAGGTGCGTGAGCGGCTGGCTGTGCCTGAAGCGCAGCTGCCGGACGCCATCCGCAGCCTGGTGCAGCAGCCGGGCGTGGATGAAGGCATGGTGCTTTGCACGTGCAATCGCGTTGAGGTGGTTACCAGTACCAAGTCAGGCGCCGATTTGCGCGGATTTCTGGGCAGCTATTTTGGTGTGAGCCCCATGGCGCTCAATTCTCATATTTATGAATTTGAGCAGCGCGAAGCGGTGCGCCACGTTTTTCGCGTTGCCTCCAGCCTCGATTCAATGGTAGTGGGCGAGCCGCAAATCCTAGGCCAAGTCAAAGAAGCGTATGCGGTTGCCCGGGGAATGGGAGCAATCCATTCTGCGCTGGAAGCGCTGCTGTCGCGTGCGTTTGCCGTGGCCAAGCGCGTTCGCTCAGAGACTTCTATAGGCAGCTCCAGCGTTTCCATTGCGTCGGTAGCTGTGCAGCTGGCGGAAAAGATTTTTGGATCGCTGGAAGACAAGACCGTCTTTCTGGTTGGCGCAGGCAAGATGGCGGAATTAGCGGCGCGGCACCTGATTGCCCATGGCGCAAAAAACATCATCGTCAGCAATCGCACGCATGAGCGCGCAGTAGAGCTGGCAGAAGAATTTGGCGGTCGAGCTGTTTCTTTCGACCAGTTGCACGAGACCTCAGACAGCGCTGACATCATTCTGACTTCAACCGGCGCTCCGGAGCCGCTCTTCCGCCGCGAGCATGGTGAGCGCCTGCGCAAAGACCGGCGTAACCGGCCAATGTTCTTCATCGATATAGCCGTTCCCAGAAATGTTCATCCGGACATGAATAAGGTGGACGGAATGTTTGTGTACGATGTGGACGATCTGCAGTCGGTGGCGACCGATAACGCGGGTGAGCGCAAGAAAGAAGCCGAGCGCGCGGAGAAGATCATTGAACTGGAAGTTGACCGCTTCGCTTCGCGCATGAAGTCGCTCGCCGTGGTGCCGACAATCCTTTCGCTTCAGGAATACTGTGAGACCATCCGGCAGGCGGAGATTGACCGTATCCGTGGCAAGTTGGGCTCCATTACGCCGGAGCAGGAATTAGCCATTGACGCGATGACCCGCGGCATCATCAACAAGCTGCTGCATACTCCGATTACTACCCTTAAATCCTCCACCGATCATCCCGAGGCTGCTACCATCCATGAGATGATCCGGCGGCTGTTCAACTTGAATACCGGAAAACCGAAAGAGTAAATGGCCAAACTTCGAATCGGCTCACGCGGCTCGCAACTGGCGTTGTGGCAGGCGAACCATGTGGCCGCTTTGCTGCGCGAAAAGAAACATACGGTTGAGATTGAGGTCATCAAGACCACGGGGGATAAGATCACCAGCGTCGCTCTGGCCCAGGTCGGCACCAAAGGGATGTTTACCAAGGAAATTGAAGATGCGCTGCAAGAGAAGCGCGTTGACTTGGCCGTTCACAGCCTCAAAGATGTCCCCACGGAGTTGGCGCAGGAATTTGAGCTGGCGGCAATTATGAAGCGCGAAGACCCGCGTGACGCTTTCATTTCCGTAAAGTTTTCCAGCCTGGAAGAACTGCCGCAGCGCGCGAAAGTGGGTACCAGCAGTCTGCGGCGGCAATGCCAGTTGAAGGCGATGCGGCCTGACCTTGAAGTCTTTCCCCTGCGCGGCAACGTGGATACCAGACTCCGAAAGCTTGAGTCCGGAGAGTATGACGCGATTATTCTTGCGGCGGCGGGCGTGTTGCGTTTAGGACTGGAAACGCACGTGCGCTCGCGCATTTCCGCCGACCTAATGTGCCCAGCCGTGGGACAAGGCGCGCTGGCCATTGAGATTCGCAGCGGCGATCAGCAGACCAAAACGCTGCTGGCTTTTCTGAATGACGCTGATACGCATGCGGCCATTGATTGCGAGCGCGCGCTGCTGGGATCGCTGGGCGGCGGTTGCCAGGTGCCGATAGGAGCGTATGCTGAGAAGCGGGAAGGCCGTCTCTTTTTACGTGCTATGGTTGGTCGGCCCGACGGAAGCCAGATTCTACGCGAGCAGGCGGACGGCACTGACGGCGTAAAATTGGGGCGCGAAACGGCGCAAACGCTGCTGTGGCGCGGCGGCGACAAGATTCTTGACGACGTGTACGCGCAGGAAGTTGAAGTACCGAAACAACCATGAGTCCAAATAGATCAGCTACGGGCGACAGGAAAGCGGGTGTGATCGCCAGGAAAGCAGGCGTGAGCGCGAAGCAAGAAGAACCGCTCAGCGGCTGGCGAATCCTGACCACGCGAGCCAGCAAGCAGTCCGGCGGTCTGGCTGAACCTTTGCGCGAAATGGGGGCAGAGGTGATTGAAATTCCCACAATCGAAATCAAGCCGCCCAGCAGTTACAAGTCGCTTGATACGGCGCTGAGAAATATCGGGAGGTACGATTGGCTAATCCTAACCAGCGTGAACGGCGTGGAAGCATTGTTCGCGCGGCTGAAAAAGCTGCGCATTGCACCGGAGAAGCTGGCACATTTACAGGTGGCCGCTATTGGGCCGGCGACGCAGCAGGAAATTGAAAAGAACGGTCTCAAGGTTTCCGTTACGCCTGATAGGTACGTGGCCGAAGCCGTGGTGGAAGCTTTGAAGGGCAAAATGGAAGGAAAGCGCGTGCTGCTGGTCCGGGCAAAAGTGGCTCGCGACGTTCTGCCCATTGAGTTACGCAAGAACGGCGCAAAAGTGGACGTAGCCGAGGCCTACGAAACACATGTGCCCAAAGAAGCCAAGGCGAAACTGAACCGCCTTTTTTCTAACGACACATCGCGCCCGGACATCGTGACGTTTACCAGTTCGTCCACGGCAACAAATTTCCTGGCGCTGCTGGAGAAAGACCACTGGCACGGACTGCGCGAGATATGGCTGGCGTCAATTGGGCCAGTCACCAGCGACACGCTGCGGCAGGCGGGATTCAAGCCGAATATCGAAGCGCTGGAATATACGATGGAAGGATTGGCGCTGGCAATCTGCAAACATGTGCTGACCACGCATCGGGATGAATAGTCTCGTTCAACTGCTTTCACCGCAAAGGTCGCTAAGGACGCAAAGGAACCATTTCAAGTAGTTGTCCTTTGCGCTCTTTGCGTCCTTTGCGGTAAAAACACATTCTTTCTGATGCGATGATCACTCGACATTGCAACCGCACTTTGCCGGTTCCGCGTACTTCTTCAAAAAATCGGCAACGCGCGTGTAAGCGTCAATCTGGTTCTCAACCTTGGCGAAGCCGTGGCCTTCATTCTCATAGACCTTCAGCTCTGCAACGCCATTGCGTTTCTTGATGGCGCTGGCCACCTGCTCGGCTTCTGTCTTAGGACAGCGCGGATCATTGCCCCCGGCCAGCAGCAGCAACGGCGCTTTGATCTGATCGACAAAGTTGATGGGTGAGCGCTCCTGGAAACGTGCTTTGTCTTTCATGGGATCGCCCATCGTTGCCATGTCATATTGGCGCAGGAGAGGATCTTCATTTTCTATTTCAGTAAACCAGTTGACGAAGGGAACAATCGCCACGCCGGCGGCCCACAGATCGGGAGCTTTGGTTACGGCCATCATTGTGAGATAGCCGCCATAGCTGCCGCCCATTACCGCAACTTTTTTGGGATCAATAAAGCCGGTTTTCTTGATCCACTCTGCGGCGGAGATTACGTCTTCCAGGTCGCCGCCGCCCATATCGAAGCGATTGGCATCATCAAATTCTTTTCCATATCCGGCAGAGCCGCGATAGTTTGGCGCGATCACAAAATAGCCCTGGTTCACCAGATATTGAATGCCTCGGTTAAATGAGTTGTCACTTTGTGCGTTAGGGCCGCCATGAATCCAAACGACTGCGGCATTCTTGCCGTTCTTCTCGGCATTGTAGGGAACATAAACAAAAGCTGAGATCTGCCACTTGCCATCCTTGCTGGGATAGTGGATTAGATAGGGTTCAACCATATCTTCACTGCGAATGCCGCCGACCAGGGAGTTGGTGATCTGTTGCGGCTTCCCGGCGGCAAAATCATACGACCACAGATCATTGGGAGCGTTGGCTCCTTCATGGATATACATGAGCCGTCTACTATCATGGCTGAAAGTGGTCTGTTCAGCGCTCGGCAGCCAGTTGAGGCCCTTAGCGATTGGTAAGGCTTGAGCGTGTTTCGAAGCCATATCGTAGACAAAGATATCCCAGTTGCCCTCCACGTTCGCAGTCCAGGTAAGTCGTTTTCCATCCGGTGAAAACTTACCGGAATTAATCTCCCACTTTTCGCTGGTAAGCCATTTGATCTTTTTCGTCGCGAGGTCCAGCAGTCCGGCGTTGCGATGTCCATTGACCGAATTAGACGTGATAAGGATGGTCTTGCCATCCGGCGAAATGTCACTGGCGGCAAATCTTTGCTCGCCCTGGTGCGCGGTCAGGTTCGTGGCCCGGCCGCCAGCGGCACTCACGATGAAAACATTCGCATCTTTTCCCGTAGCAGTTTGTTGCGTGTAAACAAGCCACTTGCCGTCCTTGGACCAGATGGGATTGAGGTTGCTCAATTGTGCCGGCGTGCTGGTAGTAAGGTGGGTGACTTTCTTGGTGAGAACTTCCATCACATCAAGTTCATAGTTGGGCGACTGTTTCGGTTTTACGCTGTAAGCAAGTTTTTCGCCGTCCGGCGACCATGCCGCGCCTTCCTCGGAGACTTCAGGAGTGTTGCTGAGGTTTACGACCTGTCCATTGCTGGTGGAGACCAGGAAAAGGTCCCACTGCTCATTGCCGTCATAGTCAGAGTTGTATGCGATCCAGCGCCCTTTGGGCGACCATGCGATGTTGATCTGGCGTTCATTGCTAACCGTGAGTTGAGTAGGCCAGCCGCTCTGGGAGGGAACCAGCCAGATGTTGTAACGTCCGCTTATGGTTGTTACGAATGCGATCTGCTTGTCGTCCGGGGACCATGAGGCATAAGCAATGGCACGCGTCATGTAAAGCTTGTCAATGGTGAGAGGCTGGATATCAAATTTTTCTTTGGAGACGATCTGCGCGGGATCGGTGATGGCGGCTGGTTGCGCAATCAGTAGCGTTGCGGCGATCCAGGTAAGCGCGAGCATTGCGATTATCCGTGCGCGATTCATTTCTTTGTGTCGCCCCCTCGGGAAATTGTTTCTTCTCCGTGTCTCCACGCCTCCGCGGTGAAAAATCTTCTCACGGCTGCGCTGTTTTATGTATCTCCACCGTGGACCACGTCTTGTCTGCGGCGTGGCAGATATTTTCCAGTGGGCAGTCGGCGCATTTGGGCCGACGCGCAATACACAGCGCGCGTCCGTGATGGATGATCTGATGAGAGAAATCTATCCACTTCGGCTGCGGGATCACTTTCATCAGGTCTTGCTCGATATTTTTTGGGTCTTCAGCCTTCGTCAGCTCCAGCCGTTGAGAGATGCGGTGGACGTGGGTATCCACCACGACGCCTACGGCTTTTCCAAACCATGATCCGAGCACAACGTTGGCCGTCTTGCGGGCCACGCCGGGAAGGGAAAGAAGCTTGTCCATGTCATCCGGCACCTGGCCTCCGAATTCTTGCACTACGCCTTTGGCGGCTCCCACCAGCGATTTGGCTTTATTGCGGAAGAAGCCGGTGGACCGGATATCGGGCTCAAGCTGCTCGGGTTTGAGCGCGGCAAATGCCTGGGGCGTGGGATACTTCTGGAACAGTATGGGCGTAACCATATTGACCCGGACATCCGTGCATTGGGCGGAGAGAATGGTAGCCACCAGTAGCTCCCATGCGCTGTTGTGGTGCAACGCGCAGCGAACGTTGGGATAACGCTGGTCCAGGCGATTTAGAATCTCCTGAACACGTTCCAGGGCAAGCGGATTATAGCTGCCTTTACCGGCTTTGGTTTTCGCGGCTTTGGGTTTCGCGAGTAAGGGCTTTGCCAAGCCGGAGGGATTAGAAGACGAGTTTGGCCGGGATTTAGTCTTGGCAGCGGATATTTTAGCAGCGGATGTTTTTGCGACGGGCATCACACAAAATCTAAAGCAGCGGGCTTACAATCACAATAGGCACAGGGAAGAGGACAAGGTAAAAGATGGCAACCACCACAAAGGCAGAGATGAAAATCCCGAGCAGTGACCTGCACCCGGTACCGCTGACACTTGAGGGCTCCAGCGTTCTGCACCAGATGTTTCGCTTCCGCTGGGCGGAATGGCGCAAGCTAAGTCCGGCGCAGCAGCATGAGATTGCGGCGGAAGCCTCAGCCGCGCTGCTGAAGATGGAAAACGACGTTGCCGGCCAGACCGCAGTGTTTTCCCTGCTGGGCCACAAAGGCGATCTGCTGGTGATGCATTTCCGCAATTCTTTTGACCAGCTCAAAGCCGCCGAATTGGCCATTTCACGCCTGCGCCTGAGTGATTACCTGGATCAGACCACGTCTTACCTTTCCGTGGTGGAGCTTGGTTTGTACGACTCTTC
>JBARNL010000325.1:0-8547 GCA_049802955.1 Candidatus Angelobacter sp. | reverse complement strand
GGTGTGTCCCCTAAGGATGAAATAAGGCCAGCTCCCGTGATGGCGACTCGCGTTCCCATTTTCGACGAAGTTCAAACTATGCATCGCACGCAGCAAGAATCAATGATGAATTGTTACCACCAAACGCGTAAGCATTGTTCATGGCAACCCTGACTTTGTGCTCGCGCGCGACGTTGGGCACATAGTCGAGATCGCATTCCGGGTCTTGGTCCTGCCAATGCATGGTGGGTGGAATCTGTCCCTGGGTGATGATCAGGGCGCAAGCCGCTGCTTCTATGGCGGAGGCCGCTCCCATGGTGTGTCCGAGCATTGATTTAATCGAGCTGATCGGTATCTTGTACGCCAGCTTGCCAAAGGTCTTTTTCACGGCAACAGTTTCCAAGCGGTCATTCGTTGGAGTACCGGTGCCATGCGCACTAATGTAATCAACGTCTGATGGCGAAAGACCACTGGTCTGGAGCGCCATATTCATGGCCCGGGCAGCGCCCTCTCCCTGAGGGTGGGCAGCCGTCATGTGATGGGCGTCGCAGGAAAGGCCGTAACCGGCAACCTCACAATAAATACGGGCGCCCCGGGCAAGTGCGTGCTCTTTGCGCTCCAGAAGAAGCATGGCCGCGCCTTCACCCGGAACCATCCCCTTGCGGTTGCGATCAAAGGGTTGGCATACTTCAGGAGCAATCGCGCCGAGTCGCGCAAATCCCGTGTAAGTAATGCGGGAGAATGAATCGGAGCCGCCGGCCAGCATTACATCGGCGCGGCCGGCACGCAGCAGATCAGAAGCGTGAGCGATGGCATAATTGCCGGCGGCGCAGGCCGTAGGAATCATCATGGCTTCGCCTGCCAAGGCCCAGTTCCATGGCCACGTGGCCGGGAACTACGTGACAGGGATAGCGCGTGATGAACTCTCCGCCCACCCGATCCAGATTGCCGGCAACATAGTGATCATCAAACCGCTCGATGAAATGCGGTTCCCCGGAGGTGGTGCCGACGCAAACGCCGGCTCGGTTGCGATCCATGGCCGTTAGATCCAGAGCCGCATCCGATACAGCAAGACGCGCCGCGGCAATGGCTAGCTGCGAGGAACGGCCAATAGCCTGTTCAGCCAGTTCCACCACGTAATCCCGGGGATCGAAGTCCGTGACTTCTGCCCCCAGATGTACGCCGAAAGAACTCGTGTCAAAGCTTCTTACCGGTCCAAAACCGGAGCGGCCGGCCATCAACGAGCTCCAGAAGCGCTCCCGTCCTATGCCCACAGACGTCACCATTCCTATCCCGGTGATAACAACTGCAGGCATTGTTTTCAGGCTACCTGCGCGCATAAATGCTTCCTGACCAGTTGCGCTGTGTCTTCCACTGTTCGGATCGAAGTCAACTCTTCGTCGGAAGCTTGAAACTTGAAGTGGCTTTCCACATCGACGGCTATTTCGAGAATAGAAAGTGAGTCCAGGCCCAGATCGTCCTCATAGGAAGCCGAGTCGGAGATTGTGTCGGCGGCAATACCGGCCACCCGGCTGATCGATTGCTTGATTGTAGCTTTAATACTTTCAGTTTCCATCGTTATCTGCTCCAGGATCGAATGTAGCAATACACCCCCGACGGTCCCCCTGCCGGTATGCTGTGAACGGTAAATACACTGACGCGGATAGCTGGAATTACAATGCAGTTCAAAGTACAAGACAACATAGATCAAGGAATTTGCGTCGTAACGGTCGCAAGGCGGAAATAGGCATTACTTAATTGCCCGGCGCGCAAAAGGGTAGCTTAGTGTCGCAAAGATAATAAAATATCAATATATATTAACTTCCGCATATATAGGGAACATATAACCGGTTAACCTCTGTTTCTTATTGGCACAACCTTGATGAATGTTAGGTCAGTTTGCAGTTAAATTCGCAGCTTGTTCTCTAGTTTGCCGATCGAAGCGGTTTGATGGTGGGAACCGCAGGCCTTATATTGAACATCTTCTGATAGGCGTCGTGCCGTGCATCGAAGGGAAAGTGCTGCGAAGCGGGATATGGGTAGCTGACCATTCCGTGAAATGGCAGCGGCTGGACTGATTTGCCGTAAGCCGTGTTAGAGTCCGAATCTTTCGCCCAGCCATCCACCAGCAAAAGGTAGCTGCGCTCCCATCCTGGAGCCAGCGGCGGCAGCCGTTCCGGACTGAAAAGAAGACGCAGCTCGTCTCCTGCCCCCATCACCACCATTTGGTCATCCTCATGTTGCACCAGCTGGCGGACGTCTCCATAACGCGTATAGAGTCCAGGGGTTGGGTTCCACATTGCCGTCGCAGACCATTTGCTGTATTCAAACTCGTCAGGCTTCCCAGTCCCCGGGTGGGGAGTCATCGCAGAGAAGCCGCGATAGTGGAGTTCAGCCAAGTCTGCGGCCGCGGTTGTGGTTCGCACGACCGGCGTCCCAGTCTCGGCGCTCAGGAAAATCTCATCCCAGTACACGCACAGGTTGGTGGTAATTTTTATCTCTCTTGATTGCGACAGGAATTTTCCGGTGAGATCTACCGCGATCGTCTTAGGTTTACCGGACGGTAGTCCCATGTCCGAAATTACGGTTTGCCAGTTTCCCGCGCTGTCCTTAACCTGCAAGTAGGGGAAAACCAAACCGCCCGGGGTCTGCTGAGAAGCTGCTACGAACGTGCTTGCATCAGCCCAGTCCACCCACCCGTTCAAAAACAGGACGGCCCGGCCATGCGGCGCCGCTGTGCCGAAATCTAGCACAAGGTCGTGCAGATCAGCTACGCCGGAACTGCCGCAATGAAATCCACTTGCATATCGGTCATCCTGCTTCAAGATCATGGGCAGAAGGTTAGAGCCGTCCTGATTTCTTGCGCTCTTAGACCGGATCTTATGTTTCACACCGTAAAGCCGGAACTCAGGAAATGGCGGCCCTTTGAACTTGTCGTTGGTAAAGACTTCTTCGCCGCTCCTATGATCCACGGCAATGAGCTGTATTTTGTCGAGATAGCTTACTTCACGTAGTTCTTCGGTGATTCTGATCTCATATTTCCCGTTCCGGGTGCGAAGAGCATGGGAGGGTAGCTGAATATATTCCCGGTGGTTCACGGGAAAGTATTGGCCGTCGCCATTGCTGGCTCCCAGGGGGGCCACACCCAACACGTCCGTGATGAACTGGAAGCCGGACCCGTTCCAGGCAAAGATCATGGGGCAAGACCCGGATAGCCTTGGCTTTTCTTTATAAGAGATCTCCCTTCCTGCTTGTTCCTTGATCTCATTCTGTACCAACCCGTTCGGCCAGGTGATGCGCAGCGTATCAGCCTCATGGTATGAGCGAATTCCAAACAGCAGCGGCACACCCTGATAAATTCTCTTTTGATACCACGCGCCGGTTTTAGCTTCCACAATCGCCCCCAGCGCCGACTTGAGGTTCTTTACTCCCTCCAACCGCACCCCCATGAAACTATTATTAGTTGCGGTCTGGTTTTTGATTACCTGCACGGTCCCATCCGGTGCCACAACAGCCAGGTCGAGCCGCCCATCGCCGTCGAAATCCGCTTGTGCCATCGCCACGGACTTAGGAAGCTCCGTCCGCGACTTCTCGAACTTTCCACCTCCAACATTGCGATACACGGAGTTTCCAATGATCAAATCCGCCAGTGAGCGGTTCGCGAGATCGGCCAGCGTAACCGGGCCATTTTCCTGCGGGCCGGCTTGGTCTGTGAGTTTGCCCTGATTATTGATAAGCAGTCTCACTCCTTTGGCTGTCATCAGGAGCAGGTCAGTCCAGCCATCATTATTGATATCGAACGCTTGGATGGAGGAGCCGCCTGGAAATCGGATGGGTAATGGCTGCGCCTCAAAATGTCCCAGCAGCTTGTCGTGGTACACCACGATCGATCCATCATCGTATAAAACCGCTAAATCCGTTTCGCTATTGTCAGGGAAAAGGTCGAACATCGCAGCGTCGAGCGCACGGCCAGGAACAAAAGGGAAGCGGCTGGTCTGGTCGCTGAAGCCGGCTGCGCCGTCATTGCGCAGGAGCACAGACTTGCTGCCCAGCAATACCAAATCCAGATCGTAGTCGTGGTCGTAATCAACCCACAGCGCTTTGGTGAAAGTCCCAGACGGAATTTTTGTGGGATACGGTGTAAACTTCCCGCCCTGGTTGAGATAAAGCCGCACCTCAGACGTGGTTACCACGGCAAGGTCCATTAGCCCGTCGTTATTGAAATCTCCCGGGGCCACAGAAACCACGTCCTTGAGTCCTTCCAATCCGCTGTTTTCGACTTTCACTGAACCATTTTTCAAGATAGAAATGCCATTCCGGGACCAAACAAGCACATCTGGCTTACCGTTGTCGTTGGAATCGATGACAACCATTCCCGCGGTGCCCGGTTCTACTCCCTCCATGACCTTCCGGGGGGCAAACGTGAAAGGTGGAGTGGCAGCATTTTCCCGGTCAAAAGCTTCGTCCAGTTCTACTTTGTCAAATATCTCTGCGTAGACGCTCCATTCTGGATCTTCCGCCACAGCAGATCCGGTCTTGCGCTTTTTGATCTCGTTGAATACGTCCAATTCACGGGCGGCATCATCCTTCTGGCCCGTTTCTCGATAGGCGTTGTAAAGCTGGAAATGGGGCGCGGCAAAGTTCGGATTCAGCCGCGCCGCGGTCTCGAACTGGGCCAGTGCCAGATCAGACTTGCCCACCAGCTTATATTCAATCCCCAGGTTGTAGTGGCTCACCGGCTCGTCCGGAACGAGCTTGAGCATGCCTTCCAATTGCTCAATCGCCCGCTGATGGTCAAACTCTTTTTTGAAAGCCATTCCCAGGTTGAACCAGGTGTGGGGAATTGAAAAATCTTCTTTTTGAACCTTTAGAAGTTCGGCGATGGCCTCTTTTGTTCTGCCCGCCCGCAGCAGCGCCAGTCCGTAATTGGTCTCGTCGCGGGGCGAGCCGGACGTCAACTCCATGGCTGCACGAAATTCGTCTACGGCTTTTAATTGCGTCATGGGATTTTCATAGTATGCCTTGCCCAGGTTACGGTGGCGCCACACGACATCGTGCATATTTGCGGGTTGGTTAGAATCCGCCGCAAACAGGACGGCCGACAGGAGAAGGACGGTCAAGAATCCGAGTCGAAGAATCATCGCGTCACGACTCCCCGGCCTTCTTCTATATATGTCACGCGATTCAGAGGGACAACAACCTGCTGCGTGCGACCGCTTGGCCATTTAATCTCCAGTCGGTCAATCTTAGTTGCCGCACCAAGCCCGAAATGCACGCGGCGCGTGCTCTCTCCAGCATAGCCATTGCCTCCATCCACCTCGCGAATCTGTGCGATTCCTCCCGCTTCCACGCGAATACGCGCGCCAATGCCGTCGCGATTGGACTGTGTTCCAATAAGCTTCAGTTCGATCCATGCCCCGATCTTTTCCGTGACGTTGTGATACAGAAGCAGTGGTTGATCGGCATTTGTCTGGACAATGTCGAGTCTGCCATCATTGTCAAAATCTGCGATCGCAATGCCACGGCCATCCAGGTTGTTGTCCACGCCTGCTTCGGCGGAAATTTCCTTGAAAGATCCGTTTCCCAGATTGTGAAACAGCCGCTTCTTTTGATATCCGCTCCAGGTCCGGTTGCCGATGTCCGGCCAGTTGTTGACGTCTGTGATATCGAGTCCTGGCGTGGTGATGACGGGAAGGATTAGGGGCACATAGCTCTCTGGCCCGGCCGACCGTAGTCCATTTACCACAAACAGGTCCTGCCACCCGTCATTATCAAAGTCGGCAAATTTTGCCGCCCAGCCCCAGCCAGTTTCACAGGTCCCGGTTTCCTTGGAGACATCTGTAAACGTGCCGTCACCATTGTTATGCCAGAGCATGTTGCACTCTTTCATGTACTCATCGGTAATGTTGGTGACGTAAATATCCAGCCAGCCGTCATTGTCATAATCGGCCACATCCACGTTCATACCTTTTTTGGTATCCCAGCCCGTGGCTTTTTCCGTAACCTCGCGAAACGTGCCATTGCCGTTATTTAAGAAGATGTGATCGGTGCCGTAATCGCAGGCAATATAGATGTCCTGCAAGCCATCATTGTTGAAATCCCCATGGCCGATGTCCAGCGCCCACCCGGTTACTTTTGCCAACCCGGCTTTTTCCGTGACCTCTTCAAATGTCCCTTTGCCGGTGTTGTGCCAGAGCGTGACTCCGCCGCCATTGGTGGCGTTGTCCAGATCGTTAGGAAGCACATGCGGGTCCTTCAAGCTCAGCAGGTTGACCGGCTTGAAATAATTGGCAAACATCAAATCCAGATAACCGTCGTTGTCGTAATCAAAGGCAATCACCGCAATTGAGTTCCCGAATTTGTTCAGTCCGGAGCTTGCGGTAACGTCTTTGAATTTCCCGTTTCCTTCATTGTGGTAAAGGATCGGGGTGCCAAAGCGGGCGATTAAAAGGTCCAGCTTGCCGTCGTTGTCATAGTCGAACCAAAGAGCGTCTGCCACGATGGATTGCGGATCATTTCCGCCCGCCACGCCGGCCTTTTCAGCGACATCTGTAAAGGTGAAATCGCCATTGTTGTGAAACAAATGGTTGGGCTTTCCGGCATCTGAATCGGTGACGAAAATGTCCTCAAATCCATCGTTATCGTAGTCGCCAACAGCCACAGCAGCGCCGCCTGAGGTGAACATGTGCAGCACCTGAGCATTCTTGCCATGAAACCTCCGGGTGTGGTGAGTGACCTTGACTCCAGCTTTGGCCGCAACTTCTTCAAAGCGCGTGGAGGTCTGCGCGGGCGTTTGCGGACCACCTGCCCAGCCATAGGAATTCGCACAAAGCAGCAGCGCGCATAGAGAGGCCCTTAGTTTGACCATAGGTCCCTCAAGTCAGTGTTGACGCGCTTTCCGGGATCAAACTGGTCTTCGATTGCCGCTTTGAGCTGCTCTCCTTGCAGAGCCAGCCGGCTTTTCAGTTGCTCATTGTCCGGGAATTGTTTGAGTCCGTCCTGCCAGATCGCACGCGCCTTTTCCATTTGGTCAGTCTTCCAATAACCATCACCCAATGCGATGTAAGTTTTTGCGTAGTAGCTGCGGCGCGGTCCTTTGTTCTGTATTTCCAGCGCTTTCAGCAAATCAGATACGCCTAGCTGTGCCCGGTTGAAGATCTTGGGCCAGAAAAGATAGCTGACGCCGCGCGTGTAATATGCAATCCAGCTTGGTTCCAGCTCAACTGCCTGCGTAAACTCATTGAGCGCATTGTTTGCAAGGATCACCTGAGTGATGGAGCCGCCCGCCGGTATTTTGTCCACGTAGGCAAAGCCGAAGTTCAAATGAAGATTGGCCGACTTGGGATGCTGGCTGACTTCTTTCTGAAAAAATTGCAGCGAGCGGTCAAACTCCTTGCAGCGGATGATTGCCTGCCTGTACTCACTCGCATAACGTGGGTTGTCCGGATCTCCGCTGACGGCAAGTTCCAGATGTTGCAAGGCAGACAGATAATTATTTGCCGCCAGGGCTTTCACGCCTGCCTGATATTCGGAGTCAGAGGCGGCGGCCGATAGCCGGAAGAGGGTCAGCGTTACGCAAATTGCAAGCAGTCGTGCGTGTGGGTTTTTCATCGCTTTGGCTCCCAGGGTTGAACATTGCTTTTGGATTGGCCCTCGATCAGCTTGTACCAGTGGTCCACAGCGAGAGCGGGGAAGGTCTGTTTCAATCCAGATGGCCAGCGCACCTCAATGCTGGTTATCTTTGTGGTCTTACCTAGACCGAAATGAACGCGCATTGTGGATTGGCTGGCGAACCCGTTGCCTCCGTTTACATAGCGCAGGTAGGTCTTTCCGTTTGCGGTGAGCCTCACTTGCGCGCCCACGGCGCTGCGGTTGGACTTTGTTCCTTCCAGCAGGAACCCCATCCAGTGGGCGCCAGTGGGAAGAATGTTGCGATACAGAAAAGGTTCGTCGTCCGCGTTGGTCACAAACAGATCAAGGCGGCCATCATTGTCAAAATCCGCAACTGCGATTCCGCGGCCATCTCTGGTGGAGTCAAGTCCGTGACGCGCGGCTTCATCCTTGAAAATGTGGCCATCCTCGTTATGGAACAGCCGCTTCTTCTCGTAGCCGCTCAGGGACTTGTTGCCGATGGGCGGCCAGTTGCGAGCGTCGGCAAAATCGACGTTGGGGCGGGTGACCATGGCAAAGATGTCCGGCACATAGCTTTCCTTGCCGGCCGACACCCATCCATTCACCACGTAGAGATCAAGCCAGCCATCGTTGTCATAGTCAAAGAACTTTCCGGCCCAGCCCCAGCCGGTGTCATACGTGCCGGTTTCGCGGGAAACGTCAGTGAACGTAAGATTGCCATTGTTGTGCCAGAGGAAATTTCCCTCTCGCATGTAATCATCAGTGATGTTTGTTACATAGATATCGAGCAGGCCGTCGTTGTCGAAGTCTCCCCAATCGGCGTTCATTCCTTTTTTGGTGTCGAATCCAATGGCCGCCTCTGTATTGTCCGTAAATGTGCCGTTGCCGTTGTTTACGTAGAACCGGTCAGTTCCAAAATCATTGGCCACATACAGG
>JBARNL010000324.1:0-3845 GCA_049802955.1 Candidatus Angelobacter sp. | reverse complement strand
GGCTCCGATTGCCGCATACGTTCTTTCAGCGTCATCAGCGATTCTCAAGTTGCTGACAATGTATTGTTTCGGCCCGGCTGCATCGTTGATCAATCCACTATTGCCGAGGGCGCGCAGCTTGGCCCTTACGCGCATCTGCGTCCGGGAAGTGAAATTGGTGAAGGCGCTCATGTAGGCAATTTTGTCGAAATCAAAAAGACCCGCATGGGACGCGGCGCCAAAGCCAACCACCTCACTTATCTCGGCGATTCCGATATTGGCGCGGGCGTCAACGTGGGCGCCGGCACAATCACTTGCAATTACGATGGCATGCACAAGCACATGACCGTGATTGAAGAAGGCGCTTTCATTGGCAGCGATTCCACTCTGGTAGCGCCCGTCCGCATTGGCAAGGGCGCGTATGTGGCTGCCGGCTCAACCATTACTCAAGACGTTCCCGCTGACGCTCTGGCTCTGGGCCGCAGCCGCCAAAGCATCAAAGAGGGCTGGGCTCGCGAGCGACGTGACGAACGGGCCAAAGCCAAAGCTGGAAAGTAACGGCTTTGGCAGGATGTTCATTGGCTTTTTTTGACTATCAATTTCGTGTTCATGCGTCTGATCACATAGACATTTCGATAGGGCTCCATCTGCGCTTTACCACTTCAGGAGGATTTTAATGCATCGCTTGCTTCTCATATTTTTCTTGTGCCTTTCTACCTTTGCCTTTTCCCAGCAAAAAGGCCCCTCGTCAGAAGAACTGCCCAAGCTGGAGCACATGAGCGCTGACCAGGTAAATCCACAGATCGATCCCTGCACAGATTTTTACCAATACACTTGCAGCAAATTTTTTGCTGCCAACCCTATTCCTCCTGATCGCGCAGCCTGGGGCGTTGCCGGCCCCTTGCAGCAGTGGAATGAAACCATTTTGCGTCAGGCGCTGGAAGCTGCCGCCGCCAAAAAGCAAGGCCGCCCGCCCGTGGAACAGAAGATTGGCGATTACTGGACCAGTTGCATGGATGAGAGCGCCGTTGAAACCGCCTCTACAAAAGCTTTCCAGGCGGAATTGAAGCGCATTGACGATCTCAAGCAGAAATCCCAACTGGTCGATCAGATTGCTCACCAGCATTCCACCATTGGAAACGCGTGGGTTGTTGATGACAACGCAACCTTCGCTCCGCTATTCGGCTTGTCCGCCATTCAGGATTACGATGACGCGCAGAAGACTGTGGCGCAATTTGACCAGGGCGGATTTTCACTTCCCGGCCGCGATTTCTACTCCAAAGATGATGCAAAATCCCAGGAGATCCGCAAGAAATATCTGGAGCATATCGCCAACATGCTCAAACTCAGCGGCGAGTCCCAGGCACAAGCCACCGCTGACGCGGCCATGGTGATGCAGATTGAAGCGCAATTGGCGAATGCATCCATGGACGTGGTGAAGCGCCGCGATCCCAAAAACATCAATAACAAGATGACGCTGGCGCAGCTTCAGAAACTTACGCCTTCATTTGACTTTCAGCGCTATCTCACTTTGGTACACGCTCCCGCGCAGCAGACGTTTCTTGTAACTTCGCCGGATTTCTTCCGCGGCCTTGAGCACGCTCTCCAGCAGCATTCGCTGGCCGACTGGAAAGCCTACCTCAAGTGGCAGTTGGCGCATGAATCCGCGCCGTATCTGGGCAAGGCATTCGTCAGCGAGAATTTCAATTTCTTTGCGCACACACTGGCCGGCACCCCGGAGCTTTCTCCGCGCTGGCGCCGGTGCGTCCACTCAACCGACAATGCGCTGGGTGAAGCCCTTGGCCAGGCCTATGTTGCCCGCGCCTTCCCGCCGGACAGCAAAGAGCGCGTGTTGCGAATCGTAAAAGCCATTGAAGGCGCTCTGGACCAGGACATCACCAATGTGACCTGGATGACTGACGCGACCAAGAAACAAGCTAAAACCAAGTTGCATGCCATCCTGGATAAAGTCGGCTATCCCGATAAATGGCGCGACTACTCCGCCCTGAAAATCACGCCGGATAATTATCTGGAGAACGTGCATCGTGCCACGGCGTTTGAGTTCAATCGCTGGCTGCAAAAAATCGGCAAGCCCATTGACCGTTACGACTGGACCATGACGCCGCCGACTATCAACGCTTATTACGATCCTCAATTCAATACCATCAACTTCCCTGCCGGAATCCTGCAGCCACCTTTCTTCAATGCCAATGCCGATGATGCAACCAACTTTGGCGCTGAAGGCGCGGTGATCGGCCATGAAATCACGCACGGCTTTGACGATCAGGGCCGCAAATTCGACGCCCAGGGAAACCTCCATGATTGGTGGACTCCCGAAGACGCAAAGAATTATGACGAGCGCGGCAAGTGCATCTCTGACGAATACACCCAGGAAATCCCCGAGGCCGGCGTGAAGCAGAACGGGCTTCTTACCCAGGGTGAAGATACCGCGGACAATGGCGGCTTATACTTGGCTCTTATCGCGCTGGAGAATGACCTGAAACAGCAGGGAAAGACTTTAGAGACAAAGGGCGATGATGGCCTGACGGAAGTGCAGCGCTTCTTCCTGTCATTCGCAAATAATTGGTGCACGCAACTACGTCCGGAAGTCATGCGCACCGCCGTCCTTACCAATCCCCACTCGATTCCTAAATATCGAGTGAACAACACCATTGCTAACATGCCGGAGTTCGCGAAGGCGTTCGGCTGCGCCAAAGGTAAACCTCTGGTGCATGAAAATGCGTGTCGCGTCTGGTAAAGCTCACGCTTGCTGGAAGTTCGTCTGCGGGCGTGGCGTCAGCTCTCGATTCTGACGCCACCCTGGGCGATGCCGCGCCATCTCACTTGATTGAGAGGTGGTGTATGGCAGAGCGCAAAGGGCCCAGAGCAGTTCCTTCACAAGGACGGAAGTCCGGCAAGGAGATATCAGAAAAAAGCCCGAACCCGCACGGCGAAAGCAAGGTGCTGGAAATGCCAATCAGGACGCAGCAGCGCAACGAAACCTCCGGCAAAAACATTTCCAAGACTCCCAACACCATTGGCGGCAACCTGAATCCCTCAGTCGCGCATGACTTTGAGAATCGGCTAACTGGCCAAAACCGTCCAGATGACAAGCGGTCCCGCCCAGCAAAGCCGCCAAAGGAAATCAAGCGCAAGGACGCCTGAGCTTTACTCTCCGGCAGCTCTACGCCAAATAAATGCGCGGCAAATAGAAATGCCCTGTTTACGGCCAGTGCATTTTGTTTTTTATTTGAAAATTCGATCTAAAACATGTTCCACAAGAACTGGTTGTAAACGTCGTGATGATATTGGACCTCTGGCGCTTTCACGAATGTTCCCAGCAGTCGCGGACAACGATCAGCCGAAGCCTGCTTTAGATCGGCGTAGCGCGACTTCACGTCTTCACCGCCCATCAGCTTGCCGGTCCAATCTGACGCGCGGAAGTTTTCCATTGCCGTATAGATGTTGTCTGGCAGGTAACGCTCGGCTTGGCGCAGGTTTTTGATCTTGGATGTTTCACCGGCGATTCCGGTCTTGAAAACGGCCATCATCACCATGTAAGGGTTGGCGTCAGGCGCAACGGAACGCACTTCAACGCGCATGCTCTTTTCATTTCCAATCGGTATGCGCACCATGGAGCCGCGATCCACCGCTGACGCCTTAATCTGGTTCGGAGCTTCAAAGTGCGGATCGAGCCGGCGATAAGCATTCACGCTGGCATTGAGCATCAGGCAGATATCGTTGCCATGTGTCAGAATTCGGTCAACGAATGCCCATCCCAGCTTGCTCAATTTCTCCTCGCCCTTAGGGTCCCAGAAAAGGTTCTTGCCATCTTTGCTGATGGAAACGTTGGTGTGCATGCCGTT